>JBOHXX010000040.1:0-14737 GCA_050737675.1 Pseudoxanthomonas sp. | reverse complement strand
GTGCTGGACAAGCCGATGCTGAGTACCGGTGACGGCAGCCCGGACGAAGCCCGCAGGGTGGAGATCCGCGTCGAATAACCGTTTTTTGCCTGACGAACTGGGAAAAGGCGGCTTAGGCCGCCTTTTTCTTGTTCCGTCGATGCGCTGAAGCGACTTTCATCAGGCTCTGGGCCAAAAGCACCCCTCCTCGGTCCTCCCCTGCCCGCTGCGCGGGCAAGGGAGGAGGCGCTGCTGCGACGCAACACGCAAGCGGTTAGAATGCCCGCCCCCGTATTCGCAGCTTTTGGAGCACCGCATGGGCCTGGACCACGTTTCCACCGGCAAGAACCCGCCCGACGAAATCAACGTCGTCATCGAGATCCCCAAGGATTCCGAGCCGGTGAAATACGAAGTGGACAAGGAAAGCGGCGCGATCTTCGTCGACCGCATCCTCTCCACGCCGATGCGCTACCCCTGCAATTACGGTTACGTGCCGCATACGCAATGCGGCGACGGCGACCCGGCCGACGTGCTGGTGGTGCTGCCGCTTCCGCTGATCCCCGGTTCGGTGATCCGCTGCCGCCCGGTCGGCGTGCTGCGCATGACCGACGAAGCCGGCAGCGACGAGAAGATCCTGGCCGTACCGGACACCAAGGTGTTCAACGGCTACTCCCATATCCAGGACATCGGCCAGGTGTCCCCGCACTGGCTGGAGCGCATCGGCCACTTCTTCGAGCACTACAAGGACCTGGAGAAGGACAAGTGGGTCAAGCTGGAAGGCTGGGGTGACGCGCAAGAAGCGAAGCGGATCCTGCGCGAATCGATGGCCCTTTACCAGTCGAACCTGGAAAAGCCCAAGCCCTGAACCGGGCGGCTCTTCCGACGCGCGCATGCGGGGAATGCGCGAATGCATCCCCGCCAGACAAGCAGGAAAACTAGCCGAGCATTGCCGCCGCGCGTTCGACCGTGGCCTGCAACGCCTGCAGCCTCGGCTCTATCTCGCCGGCATGGCGCCGCCACTTTTCCGGATCCGGGGTCGAGGTGGTGGAACGCGAGTGCGGCAACTGCTTGCCCAGCGGCTTGTCCCAGCCAAAGCCGGCCCATTCGCACAGGCGCGCGACCTGGCCTTGCGGGTCGGCCAGGAACCGGCCGTAGTCGATCGCCATGCGACGCTCCGCAGGCAATGCCTCCAGGTCGTCCAGCAGGATCCGCGTGGTGCAGTCCCACTGCCGGGCGACGATTTCACCCAGCGGCAGGCCGCTGAGTTCGCGCCACCCGGGAGTCAGCAGGAACGACCAGGGCAATCCCTGCCAGTCCGGGAGCTTCGGGTAGGTCGCGAAACGGCCCGACTGCCAGCCATCGATCATGCTGCCCAGCACCTGGCGCGGATCGCGATGCAGGTAGATGAAGCGCGCCTCCGGGAACACGGCCGCAAGGAACGGCACGCGCAGGGCGTTCTTGGGGGTCTTCTCAAGCATGCGGACGGCGGCACCGGCGCCCGGCGCACGCGCATCGCGGTCGCGCAACTCACCCAGGAACCGTTCGCGCAGGCTGGCCACCACGGCCGGCGTCGCATCGGTGGCCAACAGGCGATTGGAATCGTGGTTGCCCTGCCCCGGCCCAAGCCCGGGTATGCCTTCGATCAGCAGGTGGCTCTCGTTGCCGATGGTGAATACCTCCGGCGCGGCGGACAGGGTTTCGAACAACAGGGTGGAACCCGAACGCGGCGGACTGACGATGAACACCGGGCGGTCGAATCGCGGATCGGCGCCGGCCTTGCCCACGTGTACTGCGGGCGCCAGCGCGTCCTTGGCCGTGTATTCGCCATGCCGGTCGAGCCTGGCGGCGTCGCTGCGCGTGTCCTTGTCGGCCAGGGCCATGTCGAAGACGTAGGAGGACAGCGCGCGCGCCAGCCCAAGTTCGTTCTTCAATCCCACCTGGTCCACGCCCATGGCGAGCAGTTCCTGCCACGTCGCGTCCAGCAATGCGCGATAGCGCGGCCAGCCCTCGCGGCTTTCGCCATGACACGACCACAACGCATGCCAGCGCCGGGAGAACGCCAGCAACGCCAGCTGCAGCGCCGGCAATTGCGGCGCCGGCACGGCATCGCCGAGCAGGAACACGATGTGGTCGCGCACTTCCCACGGAGTCATCACCGCCGGAGCATTGACGCTCTCGAAGTCGAGTTGCGGCTCATGCCCCTGCCGCGGCACCATCGGTTGCGGAGTCCAGCCTGGCCGGTTCTGTCCCGGTGCGCGTCCGTTGTTGATCAGGTCCCACAGACGGTCGCCACCGACGGTGTCGGCGACCAGGTGGATGCGCTGGTCGTTGCCCGGGTTGAGCACGCGGTGGCGCCGCCAGGTATCGAAGATCCAGCACTCGCCCGCGGCCATGTTCACTTCGCCTTCGCCGCACTGGAAGCGCACTCCCGGCGTGGTGACCAGCGGCACGTGCACGCGCATGCGTTCGCGCCAGTAATAATTGACGTCGACATGCGGGGTCACTTCCGACTGCCCGGACAGGCGCATCAACCGGCTCCTGCCCCAGGTCGCACCCAGCGCCTCCAGCACCTGCATCAGTTGCGGGCACTGCAACAGGGCGGGGGTCGGACGCATAGGTCCGGACAATTCGTCGCTGTCGGGATTGCCGCCGGTGGTGATCAGGGTCAGCGCGCTGTTGCCGGGAATCCCGTCGGGATGCGAGCGCCAGGTGGTTTCGTCTATCCGCGAGACCTCCGCAGCCAGCGCGGCGGCATCGAAGGAAATGGGCAACTGGACGAACGGGACCTGCAGCTTCATTGGGCACTCGGCGGGAAAACAGCGGTGCAATTCTGCTGCCCACACGCATGGGAGTAAAGCCGGAAGCCGCCGCATTGCGGCATTCGTCGTAGGAAAAGCCCTGTTTCCGGCCGTTCCAGCTGCGCCTCCGCGCTGCGCCGTGAACCCCGTGGAAAACAAAGGCCCCGGACATGCCGGGGCCTTTGCCTTGCTCTTGCTTGCGTATCGCCACTCAGTTGAAGGTGTACTTCGCCCCCACCGTGAAGTAGCGGCCGATGGCACCGCTGTAGTCCAGCGGGTTGTAGTTGATCGCGCCATAGGTCAGCGGATCCAGCGGCGCGATCCGGTCGGTCACGTTGGCCACCGAGCCGAAGATCTCCCACGCATCGGTCGGCTTCCAGCGCGCCGAAAGGTCGATGGTGTAGAACGACTTCAACACGCAGCCCTTCGGCGCCGGCGTGGTGCCGTCGGCGAAGCGGTTGGCGCAGGCCGCGCCTTCCTCGGCGATGTTCCTGATGCTGTCGCGCCAGTTGACCACGCTGCTCACGCTGAACTTGCCGATGTCCCAGGTCGCGCCGAAGTTGGCCTTGTTCTCCGGCGTGCCGATGCAGTTGGTGACGTCGCAGTTGCCGTGGGTGCCGACGAACTCATGCTTCGACCCATCCACGTCCTCGCGCTCGAACGAGAACAGGTGCGTCCATTGCAGGTCGAGCGAGAGCTTGCCGGCATTGCCCATGTCGAAGCGCTGGCGGATGTCGAAATCGAAGCCTTCCACCGTGGTCGCGCTGGCGTTCTCGTAACCGACCAGGACCGCCAGGATGGTGCCGCTGCCCGGGGTGCCGGGGATGTCGTTGGTGCCGCGGACCACGTTGGCGCCGCCGGCTTCGATCGCCGCATCGGCGCTGCCGCCAAAGATCTCGTCCTCGCGCTTGATCCGGAACGCATCCAGCGTCAGCGAGGTGGTGGGCGTCGGATCCAGCACCAGTCCCACGGTGTAGCTCTTCGACTTCTCGGGCTTCAGGTCGCGATTGGGCGAGGTGATCAACGCAATCGGGCCGGCCTCGCAATCCTGCGGCTCGTGTCCTGGCGCCGCGCAACGGATCGGATCCACCGCGGTGCTGAACGCGGCCAGGCCACCGACGCCGTTCTCGGCGGGGTTCGGCGCGCGGAAGCCTTCGGCATAGGTGCCGCGCAGGGCGATCCAGTCGGCCGGCTTCCACTTCACGCCCAGCTTCGGCGTGGTCGAATTCTCGCCGCCCTTGTAGCTGTCGAAGCGCACGGCGGCATTGAACTCGAGCGATTCGAGCACCGGCGCGACCAGTTCGGCGTAGGCGCTGCCGACTTCCTCGGTGCCGGCATAGGCCGAATAACCCAGGCCGATGATGTCGCCCAGTTCGGTGAAGGTCTGCGGGGTCAGCGACACCGACTGCCTGCGCCACTCGACGCCCAGCGCAAGGCCCATCGAGCCGCCGGACAGATCCATCAGCGAACGCGAGGCCTTGGCGTCGAACACATCAAGCTTTGTGTCGCCCTTGGCGCTGATCGTCGGCGCGATGTAGTCGTACAACGCCTGGCTGTTGAGCCCGGCATCGTCGCCGATGCGCCAGTAGCCGACCGGGCTGTTGGGATCGCTCAGTGCGGTCAGCACGTGGCTGTACTGCAGGAACCCGTTGCGCTTGTTGGTCAGGCTGGTTTGCGAATGCAGCAGGCCGGCGTCGTAGTCCCATGCGCCCCAGCTACCGCGCGCACCGACCAGGAAACGCACCAGCTGGCTGTCGTTGTTGATCACGCGCGGGCCCACGTCGAACGCGGTGTAGCGCAACCTGACGGCTTCATCGTATGGATTGTCGGGATGGTCGGCACCGAGCATGACCGCGCCGGGGCCAGGGTCGTTGGCGTTGACCGGACCACCCGGATAACCCCAGGCGCCGGACACATTGGACGGAGTGTTGTGGAATTCGGTCTCTTTCTTCGAGTAGCTGAACTCGGTGTACAACTCGGCGTTGTCGCCCAGGGCGAAGGTGCCGCGCGAGAAGAAGTTGACGAACTGCTCCTTCGGCGAGAGGTCGCGGAACTGGCCCACGTCCCAGAGGCAGCCGCCCGCGGGATCCTGGGGCGTGACATCGGAAAGCGCCGCACAACCGGGGAGCGAAACGAAGCGGCCATTCGGAAAGCCCGCGCTGCCGATGGTGGCGGGATCGACCACCGCGCCGGTCGGCCCGCCACCGGCATTGGTGCCGCCGCCGGTGATACGCCCCGGCAGGTTGGTGGTGATTGCATAACCCCACGGCCGGATGTCGCCGGTGCCGATCCACTTGCGATTGCCACGGTCACTGATGCCGATGGCGTCTGTCTTGGAGCCTTCCAGGCTGAAGAAGAAGTTGAAGCCGTCCTCGGCAAGGTCGCCGAAACCGGCGGTGACCGAACCCTTGCGCTGGTTGCCGTCGCTGTCGCCGGAAGTGCCGGCCGAACCCTTGACCACCACGCCGGTGAAATCCTTGCGCAGGATGATGTTGACCACGCCGGCGATCGCGTCGGAACCATAGATGGCCGAAGCGCCGTCCTTGAGGATGTCGATGCGTTCGACCGCTTCCAGCGGGATGGTGCTCAGGTCGGTGAACACTTTCTGGCCGTCATCGGCCAGGCCGAACGGCGCCAGGCGGCGGCCATTCAACAGTACGAGCGTGGAGCCGGCGCCCAGGCCGCGCAGCGAGACTCCCGCGCCACCACCGGCGAAACCATTGCCGAAACTCCTGGGGATCGAACCGGCGCCGTCGGCCGTCAGGGTCTGCAGGTATTCGGCGACCGTGTTCTTGCCGGTGCGGTCGATTTCCTGGCGGGTGATCACCTGGACCGGCGAGGCGGTCTCGGTATTGGTGCGGGGAATGTTGGAGCCCGTCACCACGATCTTGTCCAGGTTGGTCGTATCGTCGGCCGGCACTGCATCCTGTGCGAAGACGCAGGGTGCGAAGAGGGCCATCGCGATACCCGCCGACAACGAGGCGTGGCGTAATTTTCTGTGAATCATCAGGTCGTTTCTCCGATATTCGTTATGAGTGCGTTAACGCCTGACGAAGTTACGTACCGAAGGCGAGGACTGCTTTGCGTTCGCGGCTGCGTGGGTTTGCGTGATCTGTCGTGAACGCCTTTGCGTTCAGGCGATAGGTCGACGGCGGCAATCCGTAGCGTTCGCGGAAGGCGCGGGAGAAACTGCAGTTGTTCTCGAACCCGCACACCGCGCCGACCTCGCCGACCGACAGCGAAGTGCCTTGCAGCAGGTGCGCGGCACGGTTCAGGCGCAGGCGCGCGGCCATCGCCTGCGGTCCCTCGCCGTACAGGGCGTGGAAGATCTTGGTGAAGTACCAGGTGGAGACGTTGCTCAACTCGGCCAGCTCCGCCAGGCGCACGTTGCGGTCCACGTTGCCTTCCAGGAACAGCCGCGCGCGCTGCATGCGGTCGAACACCTGGCTCTTGCGCCGCAGCGAGCGCCCCGGGCAATGGTCGATCATCCGCCGGAAGTCGTACTGCACGTTGCAGATGTGGCGCAGCAACGGCACCAGCGGATTCACGTCCTCGCCGGGCACGACGCGACCGCTGCGGCCGAACATGCCGGTCTGCCGCCACAGTCGCACGCACTGGCGCATCTCGCCCTTGCCAAGCCTGCCGCGCCCGGTGTGCAGGTCGAGGTGGGTGAACTGCCTGATCCGCGCGCGCATCGCCGGCGGCATCACCACCCCCAGCACCAGGCTGTTGCGGCTGGCATAGACGGAGGGACGCGAGTCGGGCTCCAGCACGACCCACTCCCCGGCCTTCAGGTGGAAGCGGCCTTCCCTGGCATCCAGGTCGGCGCTGCCGCGCACCACCACCCAGAACGAAACGAGGGAAGCCTGCACCACGATGCTGCCGGTGCGGCTGGCCGCCATCACGCTGATCAGTTCCGGATTGCTGTAGTCGCCAGCGGCTTCAAGCAGCTGGTTGCGATCGATCCAAGCGGTTTGCATCTTCATGGCCATTCCTGTTGGGGGATTGGCCACTGGTTTGATCCACGCGGTCCCGAATCTCAGGAATTCGGTCCGAAATTTTTCCGATATCTTTCTGTCCTGCCCCGAAACCCACGCGCTTCAACGACTTGCGAAGGAACAGGCGCGGCGTCAACGCTTCGCGGTTTTCGCCGCAGCCGTGCCGGAAGTCATGGCTGAAAGGTCCGCCAAGCCGATATCGGAGCTGTTGCTGACGTCCATGGTGACGTAGAGGTACTTGCCCGAACGATCCAGACTGGGCCCCAGCGGCCAGGATTCGATCTTCTGCTCCAGGCACAACGGCGGGTGCGACTTGGGTTCGCCCATCTTGATCCAGCCGGTGGCGCAACCTTCGTTCCAGTCCAGGAAATAGACCCCGTCGGGGCCGATGCTCCAGCGCTTGTACTCGCTGGGCACGCGCGGCCGGAATGCGTCGACCACCTCGGCCCCACCCAGTTGCATGTCGGTGCGCCACAACCCGGGCTTGGACATGCGGGTGAAATAGACTTGGCGATGGGCCGCGTCGTATTTCACCAGGGCCACGTCCTCGAGGCTGGCCAATTCGCGCCAGGGCGAAACCGAGCGATCGTAGAGGACCACGCGCAAACGCCCTTCGCCGCTGTCCGCACCCACCAGCAAGCGCTTGGGGTCGTCGGTGTAGGCGGCGTAGATCGGGCTGGACGCGGGCACCGGCAAGGCCTCGGCGCGGCCGCTTTCCGCGTCCACTTCGTACAGCACCTGCTGGGTCGCCGGCTTGCCGATGACCAGCAGCTTGCGGCTGTCCTCCGACCACACCGGGTTATGCCGAGGTACCGGCATGAACGATTCGATTTCCTTCGCCGCATCGGGCTTGTCCAGTTCGCCGATCCACAACGCCTGGTGCGAGCCGCGGTCCGAGAGGAAGGCCAGCATGCGGTTGTCCGGCGAGATCGCGGGCAGCATGTCCGAGCGGCTGGAATCGAATACGCGTTCGCGCAGCGGCTGTCCGTCCTTCGACTCGGTGAGCGATACGCGGAAGATCCCCGCCATCGAGCGGTCCACGGTGAAGACCATGGAAGGCGAGGCGCGGGCGATGTCGGGGGTCAATGCGACTTCGCTCATCTCCAGCGGGGTGATCCGGCCGGTCGCCATGTCGTAACGATGCATGAAGGTGGCGCTGCCGATATAGCTGAAGATCAGGCCGCTGCCATCGGGCAGCCAGTCCCAGCCGCGGATGTCGCTCTTGATGTGGGTCAGGCGCTGCGGCTTGCCGCCGCTGGCGGGCATCTTCCACAGGTCGGAAAGCGAGATGTTGCGCCGGAACACGATCCACTGCCCATCCGGCGAATAGCGCGGGTCGAGGTCGATGTCGCCCCTGGAGATTTCGTAGTCGAGCGTGCGCCACTTGCCGCTGGCGATGTCCAGCAGCCGTAGCGGGCTGCTGGGTTCGCTGGCCGGCTTGACCACCGTGCCCATCAACAGGCCGCTGTCGTCCGGCGTCCAGTCGTAGGTGGAAGCGCCGCCGCCGAAGCAGTCGGCGATCGCGCGTTCGTTGCCGCCGCTCGAGGCCACGGTCATGATCCGGCAGTGGCTGGACTGGTCGTAGCGCACGAAGGCCAGGCGGCGGCCGTCATGCGACCACACCGGCATCACGTCGCTGTGGCCGGGCGGTGGATTGGTCAAGGCGCGTGGCGGCACGTGCGCGCTGGCCTGCAGCATGATCCGCCCGTAGTTCTCTTCGTCCATCTGCTCGTAGGCCACCAACGCCCCGTCCGGCGAGAGGCTGGGGTTGGTTTCGCGTCCGGGCCGGGAAGTGATGGTGGTGAAGACCAGCGATTCCGGCGCGGAGTCGGCCTTGGCGGCGGATGCGGTTTCCGCCACCGTCCCGCTCTTGTCGCCACGCAGGTAATACCAGGCGCCCGCGCCGACCGCGAACAGGCAGGCCGCCGCGATCGCGACAGGAATGAGGCGTGAGCGTGCCGGCTTCCGACCGACCGCTGCGGAACGCGCCGGGGTTTCGACAGCGATCGTCGGCGACACGATTTGAACCGCTGGCGCTGCGGCTTCGGTGTCCCCCGCGTCCAGCCATTCCACCGGCGCCAGCAACCGGTAGCCGCCCTTGGAAATGGTTTCCAGGAAGCGCGGCGCATCGCGGTCGTCGGCGAAGGCCTTGCGCAACTGGCCGATGGCCTGGGTCAGCACGTCGTCGGTCGGCAGGGTGTCCGGCCACACCCATTCCAGCAACGCTTCGCGACTGACCACCTTGCCGTGCTGGCCGACCAGCGCCAGCAGTACATGCATCGCCTTGACCGTGAGCCGGACCGGCTCCGCCTGCGACGCCGAAACCACTTCGCGCCGCGGCAGGTCGACCACGAATTCGCCTACCTTCAATCGGTCCGATTCCTGATGCAGTGGATAGGAGCGTGGATTCAGCATGGGGGAATGAATTCCTGTCGTATCGGATTATCGGTCGGGCGGAAGGACATTTTCATTTGCGGAGTTGCCGACAAGATACGCAAAACACCCGTTGGTGTCGTGAATAACGCCCGGCGGTTTCCACGATCAGACTTGAGCACACAAGAACCAGCCTTGGCCGCGGGTGACTCTCTCTACCTGCAATGGCTTGCCCCTGATTGCGCCTTCGGGCGCATTTTTTTACGCCGGCCTGGCCGAACGAGGGCTACCTGAACACGGCGAGCATCCCAGCAAACCCACCGCCGGTCATGTGTCATTCGTCCTACGGATCAAATCCGGAACACCAGTCCGGAACAGGACCGCCCGCCCCGGTTGCGGATACCGGCTGCCCACGCCTGCAACGCCGCGATGTCGGCGCTTCCACGAAAGGAACGGAACCGGTCACGAGTCATTGGCAATGGCGACTTCATCCCCGCAACCGGTTCGCACCGCGAGTCCCGCGTACCGATCCTGCTATGGGCAACCTGGCTTGTCCATCGAACAGGACGCCCACTTCACCGCAACGATGACGCCACCCTGGAGCGCAGGGTTCCCGACAACGGCTTGCGCATGCATGGATGACAAACCGGGCAAACAGTGACGACCGTAAAAGTTCGGCCGCAGTATTTTTTTTGCAGCGTTTGGCGGCTCGTTTCCTGCAGCTCATTCGCTTGTTAAGCCCATGTTAGGTTCATCTCGCAACTCGTTCGAACACACATCGCGTGGACAAGACAGGCACATCCAGGAGAACGCACATGATCGCCAAGAACAATTCCAAACCCCGCCTCAATGCCATGAGCGCAGCCCTTTCGCTTGCCTTGATCATGCATGCCGGCATCGTTCATGCGCAGGATGCACAGGAGCCTGCGGCCACGACACCTGCTGCCGATGCGGTCGACCTGGAAAAAGTGGAAGTAGTGGGTTCGCGCATCAAGCGTTCGCAGATCGAAGGGCCATCGCCGGTCACCATCATCGATGCCGCGCAGATCGAACGCGAAGGCTTCGTCACCGTCGCCGACGCGCTGGGCACGCTCACCCAGAACTCCGGCACCGTGCAAAGCGAACAGGATGCGGGAAGCTTCACCCAGAACGCGACCGTCATCAACCTGCGTGGCCTGGGCAGTGGTCGCGTGCTGGTGCTGATCGACGGACACCGCGCCACCGACTATCCATTGCCGTTCAACGGCCAGAGCAACATCGTCAACCTCGGCGCGATCCCCGCGGCGGCGGTCGATCGGATCGAACTGCTGGCTGGCGGCGCTTCCGCGATCTACGGTTCCGACGCCATCGCCGGCGTACTCAATGTGGTGCTGAAGAAAACCTTCGACGGCATCGATATCAATGCAACGGTCGGCGGCACCGACGATGGCGGCGGCGCCAGCAAGCGCTTCCAGCTGGTCGGCGGCACCACCCTGGGCAAGGTCGACCTGGTCTATGCCTTCGAATACATGGAGCGCAAGCCGATCTGGGCCTTCCAGCGCGACTTCATGGATTCGTCGGGCGATGACCCGACCCTGGCCGGCGCGCCGGTCAACACGCGCAACGTCCTGATCACCGACCCGTTCGATTCCGATGGCGATGGCTATCGCTACGTCGACCCCGGTCCGGATGCCTGCGCGCCGTTCGCGCCCGAGCTGAGCTATTCGTTCCGGCCGGGCTTCGGCTTCTATTGCGGGCGCGACGACGATGTCTCGCAGTTCACCATGCGCAACAAGGACCGCAATCTTTCCGGCTACCTCAACGCCACCGCGGACCTGGACAACGGCATGCAATTGTTCGGCAGCCTCGCCGCCTGGAGTTCGAAGGCCGAGTTCAACACCGGCCTGCCGTTCTGGCTGGACCTCGACAACAACTTCGTGATCGACGCGGGCGCCGATCCCGCGCTGGACATCTTCGGCGTTGGCGGACAGACCGTGAGCATCCAGCACTTCCTGACCGCCAGCGAGATCGGCGGCCGCGACCACAACAACCAGAAGTTCGACGAATCCACCTGGACGCTCAATGCCGGCGTGCGCGGCAGCTTCTGGGACGATCGCTTCGACTACGAACTCTCCTATACCCACGGCGAGTACAAGCTGGAACGCAACCGCCGCCTGTTCCTCGAGGCGCTGGTCAATAATTACTTCTACGGACCGCAGCTCGGCGACGTCGACGGCATCCCGGTCTACAACATCGATCGCGAACGCCTGTACCAGCCGATGACGCGCGAAATATTCGACAGCCTGAGCGCCATCGACCGCACCACCGCCGACTCATCGAACGACCTGCTCAGCCTGGTGGTCAGCGGCGATGTCTGGGACCTGCCGGCCGGGCCGGTCGGCATGGCAGGCGTGCTGGAATGGGGCTCGCAGGAATACAGGATCGACCTGGATCCGCGACTGGTGAACGGCGACTTCTGGGGCTTCACCGGCACCGGCGGCGGCGGCAAGCGCGACCGCTATGCCGCCGGCATCGAGTTCCGCGCGCCGATCTTCAAGACCCTGACCGCCTCGCTGGCCGGGCGCTACGACAAGTACGACGACATCACCGCGGTCGACGATGCGATCACCTACAACTTCGGGCTGGAGTGGCGTCCGTTCGAGACCCTGCTGCTGCGCGGCGCCTATGGCACCAGTTTCCGCGCACCGGACATGCACTTCGTGTTCGCCGACCCCAGCGGCTTCTTCACCACGGTGACCGACGAGTACCTGTGCCGCCGCGACGAACCCGGCGTTCCCCTTGCCCAGTGCACCGTGCCGATCGCCAATCCCTCCGGCAATCGCCAGGGCAATCCGAACCTGAAGGAGGAAGAAGGAAAATCCTGGACCTACGGCCTGGTCTGGGATGCGTTCCCGGGATTCTCGCTGAGCGTCGATTACTACCATGTCGAGCTCGAGGACATCGTCAACGACCTGAGCATCGCCGGCGTGTTGCAGACCGAGGCGGACTGCCGGCTCGGAGCTACCCAGGCCGGTACTCCTGTGGACATCAATTCCGCCGAGTGCCAGGACGCGATCAGCCGCATCACCCGTGCACCGGTCGACGGCACCGATTTCAGCGAACAGATCCGCAACATCGTGGTCGGCCCGATCAACCAGTCGCTGCAGTCCACCAACGGCATCGACCTCAGCGCCAAGTACGCGCTGGATACGGCGCGCTGGGGCAACTACCGCTTCGACCTGGGCTGGTCGCACGTGCTCAGCGAGAAGCGTGCGCAGTTCGCCGAAGATCCCATCGAAGACTATCGCGACGACCCGCAGAACTTCGATTTCCGCAGCCGCCTGCGTGGCAGCGTGTCCTGGCAGATGGGGAAGTGGACGACCACGCTGTTCGGCACCCGCTACGGCTCCACCCCCAACTGGGCCGAGACCGGGCGCATCGGTTCATGGAAGAAGTACAACTTGAATGTGTCGCACCAGTTCAACGAACGGCTGTCGGCCTCGATCATCATCAACAACGTGCTGAACGAAGCACCGCCGCGCGATCCGACCTTCGATACCTATCCATACTTCTCCACCGCCAACTACGACCCGTATGGTCGTGAGGGCTTCCTGCAGGTCAACTACAAGTTCAAGTGATCCTTCAAGGCAATGACGAAAGGCCCGGCTACGACCGGGCCTTTCGTTTGTGCGGATCCCTTGCGTCGCTGCGTCAGATATCCGGTCGTCGCCGGGTCACGGTCAACCCGATCAGCCGCGACACCACCAGCGCGATGTACATCACCCCGGCGAACGATTCCAGCATGACCAGCGCGCGCGCCTGCGGCAGCACCGGCACGACGTCGCTCAGGCCGACACTGGAAAGCACGCTGAAGCTGAGGAACAGCAGTTCCATCCAGGTGCGCGGGTCATCTGGATTGACCGCGGCGATGAAGCTGCCCGGATACCACTGCTGGCACACCGAGAAGGCGAACGCGAACGCCCACGCCAGCAGGGTGAAGGTGGCGCCGGCGGCGAACAGTTCATCGCTGGTGACCTTGTGGTCGTCGAGCATGTACCGGGTCAGGCTGGCTGCGGTGTAGAAATACAACGCGCCCTCCAGCAGGTGCGCGTAGACCAGCAGGCCCGGATATTCCATCCCTACCGAAAGCAGCGACAACCCCACTGCCGGGATCGCCAGGCACCATGCGATCCAGTTGATCGACCGGCTACGGTTGACCACCCACAGGGCCAGCGCCAACACGAGGATGCCGAAGGCGCCGAACATCGCGCGTCCGGCAGCGGTGCTTTCCATCGCCGGATACAGCAGCACGCCCAGCAGTTGCACCGCCAGCAGGAACGCCGACGGATGCCGGCGTGCGGTGACCAGCCACCTGAGTGTGGAGAAGAGCGCCATGTCCGGGTCCGACGGGGTACCGGCGCCTAGTAAACCACGGACCCCGGCAGGTGCCGTGGATTGGATCCTGCGGGGAAGCTTTTGCTCCTCCCGCAGGCGGTACAACGATCAACCCTGGTGGTAGACCTGCGCACCCTGTGCGCGGAATTCCGCCGACTTCTCCGCCATGCCCTCTTCCAGCGCCGCGGTTTCCTCCACGCCGTGCTCGGCCGCGTAGTCGCGCACGTCCTGGGTGATCTTCATCGAGCAGAAATGCGGGCCGCACATCGAGCAGAAGTGGGCCAGCTTGTGCGCGTCCTTGGGCAGGGTCTCATCGTGGAATTCCTGCGCCTTCTCCGGGTCCAGCCCCAGGTGGAACTGGTCCTCCCAGCGGAACTCGAAGCGCGCCTTGCTCAATGCGTTGTCGCGCACCTGCGCGCCCGGATGGCCCTTGGCCAGGTCGGAGGCGTGTGCGGCGATCTTGTAGGCCATGATCCCGTCGCGTACGTCCTGCCGGTTCGGCAGGCCCAGGTGCTCCTTCGGCGTCACGTAGCAGAGCATCGCTGTGCCGAACCAGCCGATCATCGCCGCGCCGATCGCGCTGGTGATGTGGTCGTAGCCCGGTGCGATGTCGGTGGTCAGCGGACCGAGGGTATAGAACGGCGCTTCGCCGCATTCGGCCAGCTGCTTGTCCATGTTCTCCTTGATCAGCTGCATCGGCACGTGGCCGGGGCCTTCGATCATGGTCTGCACATCGTGTTTCCAGGCGATCTTGGTCAGTTCGCCCAGGGTTTCCAGTTCGCCGAACTGCGCCGCGTCGTTGGCATCGGCGATGCAGCCCGGGCGCAGGCCGTCGCCGAGCGAGAAGGCCACGTCGTAGGCCTTCATGATTTCGCAGATATCCTCGAAGTGGGTGTAGAGGAAGTTTTCCTTGTGGTGGGCCAGGCACCACTTGGCCAGGATCGAACCGCCGCGAGAAACGATGCCGGTGACGCGCTTGGCCGTGAGCGGCACGTAACGCAGCAACACGCCGGCGTGGATGGTGAAGTAGTCCACGCCCTGCTCGGCCTGTTCGATCAGGGTGTCGCGGAAGATTTCCCAGGTGAGCTCCTCGGCGCGGCCATCGACTTTTTCCAGCGCCTGGTAGATCGGCACCGTACCGATGGGAACAGGCGAATTGCGGATGATCCATTCGCGGGTTTCGTGGATGTGCTTGCCGGTGGACAGGTCCATCAC
>JBOHXX010000039.1:0-14851 GCA_050737675.1 Pseudoxanthomonas sp. | reverse complement strand
GCTGTCGTTCGTCGCCAGTACATACCCACCACCGAAAGGACTGTACCCATGCCGCGCATGATCTTCGTCAACCTGCCCGTTACCGACCTTGCCGCCTCGATGAAGTTCTACGAGGCCCTGGGCTTCCACAACAACCCGCAATTCACCGACGCCACCGCCGCCTGCATGGTCTGGAGCGACACCATCCACGTCATGCTGCTGACCCACGACAAGTGGAACACCTTCACCACCCGGCCCATCTGCCCCAACACCTCCAGCGAAGTGTCGGTGGCCCTGTCGATGGACGACCGCGAGGCTGTCGATGCTTTCAACGCCGCCGCCGCGGCCGACGGCGGAACCGGCGACATCAATCCGATCCAGGACCTCGGCTTCATGTACGGCCGCGACGTCGCCGATCCCGACGGACACGTCTGGGGACCTTTCTGGATGGATATGGCCGCCATGCCTACGGGCGAGTAGCGGGGAGCCACGGGAGTACCGCGGGCAAGGCGCCCGTCCTTGTAGGTCCGAGCTTGCTCGGATGCTTTTACGCAGTATCAAGAGCATCCGAGCAAGCTCGGACCTACAAGGCAAGAGCATCCGGGCAAACGCGCAAGGCGGGTTGATCAAGCCAGTCACCAGACCAATCATCGTAGGGCGGGTCGAGACCCGCCCTACGATGATCTGGCGACGCGCTGGGCTTGGAGTAAGCTGCCCGCTTCCACGGGCGACGGCTACGACCATGTCCAGCGGGGAGGAAAGCGTCCGGGGGGGCGGCCGTCCAACGGTATTCCTGAGCTACTCCCGTGCCGACCAGGCCCAGGCGCGCGTGCTTGCGCAGGAACTGGAGGAAGCCGGCCTGCAGGTATGGTGGGACACGCTGATCGAAGGCGGCGCCGCCTTCGCCAAGACCATCGACGCGGCCCTGGCCGCCAGCGACGCGGTGATCGTGCTCTGGTCCGCCAATTCGATCGCCTCCGACTGGGTGCTGGACGAAGCCGCGCGCGGTCGCGACCTGAAGAAACTGGTGCCGCTGTCGATCGACGGCACCGAACCGCCGCTGGGCTTCCGCCAATACCAGTCGATCACGTTGCCGCCTTCGCCGGACCATGTCGATGCGGCCGCGATGCAGGCGGTGCTGCGCGCGGTGCTGCCGCTGGCCGGTCGTGAAGTCGTGCCACGCGCGGCTACCAAAGTGCTGGCACCGGCGCGTATCAATGTCTCGCGTCGTGGTCTGCTGATCGGCGGTGGCGCCGTCGCGGTGGCCGCGGCAACCGGCCTGGTCGGCTGGCGGCGCGGCTGGTTCAGTGCCGCACCGGCAGTGGGCAGCAGCGTGGCGGTGCTGCCATTCGAGAACCTCAGCGGCGATCCGGAGCAGGTGTATTTCTCCGACGGATTGTCCGAGGAAGTGCGCGCCACCCTGGCCCGCAATCGGAAACTGAAAGTGATGGCGCAGGCGTCTTCCGGCAAGTTCCGCGAAAGCGACGACGGCGCGGTGAAGATCGCCGCGCAACTGGGCGTGGCCTTCCTGCTCGATGGCAGCGTGCGCTGGGCCGGCGACACCGTGCGCGTGGCCGCCGACCTGATCGACGGCAATACCGGCTTCAGCCGCTGGACCCAGATATTCGAACGCCGCATCGACGATGTGTTCGCCGTGCAGAGCGAGATCGCGAACACCGTCGCTTCGGCGCTGGCCGCGCAGGTCGCTGATCCTGGTACGCCGAAAGACCAGCGCGCCGCTTCGGGCGGGACCACCGATGTGGCGGCGTACGATGCCTACCTGCGTGGGATAGCGTTGTATGAAACGGGCAACGACGAGGCGGCCGAACGCAAGGCGTTGGCCTTGTTCGACACGGCGATCACCCTGGATCCCGAATATGCGGCCGCCCATGCGGCGCGTTCGGCAGCCTTGACCACACTGGCCAACCAGTACGCCCAGGTCGGCCAGCATGCCGCCATGTACGACCAGGCGGTAGCCGCGGCGGAACGCGCGATCGCGCTGGCGCCGGAATTCGCGCCCGCGTATTCGATGCTGGGTTTCGTGCTGTTCCAGGGCCGGCTGGATGCGCGCGCGGCGGGCGAGCCGTTCGAGAAATCCAGCGTGCTGGGCGCAGGCGAGGCGAAGGTGCAGGCGCGCTGGGCGCAGTACTGCGCACGCACCGGGCGCGTGCGCGAGGCTGCCGAGGCGATGGAACGCGCGCTGGCGCGCGATGGCCTGAATGCGCTGATCCACCGTGCTGCCGGCACGATCGAATACGCGGCACGACGTTTCAACGAATCGATCCCGCCGCTGCGCAAGTCGTTGCAGATGAACCCGAAGATGCCGCGCGCGCATGCGGCGATCGGCGATGCGCTGCTCAACCTGGGCGAGCTGGCGCAGGCCCGTGCCGAGTACGCCGCCGAGCCCGTTCCCGACTTCCAGCTGGCGGGCCTGGCCATCGTCGAACACCGCAGCGGCAATCGCGTCGCCGCACAAGCGGCGATGGATCGCCTGGTGGCCGAACTGGGCGACACCGTGCTCTACCAGCAGGCGCAGGTGCTCGCCCAATGGGGCGAAGTGGAAGCGGGCATGAAGCGCCTGCTCAAGGCGCGGGAGATGGGCGACTCGGGACTGATCTATGCGCGCAACGACCCGTTCCTGGATCCGCTGCGCGGCGATCCGCGGATGACGGCGCTGCTGGCCGGCCTCGGCTTCGAACCCTGATCAACACGCCACGTCAGCAGGCGGCCGCGGCCGGCACGTTGTGACAGGGGTGGGGCAGGGTGCAAGAATGCGATGCGACACACAGGAAGCGTGCTCGCCGGAACGGGGGAAGGCGTGGTCTGGACTCATCACCTCAAAGGGGTACTGTCATGAAGAGCACAAAACTGGCGCTGGCCGCCATCCTGTTGTTCGGCACCTTGTCCGCCTGTAAACCGGAACCGGCCGCGCCGGCCGCCGAAGCCGCACCGCCAGCCGCCGAGCCCGCAGCGGTCACGCCTGCGCCGGAACCCGTGGTTGCCGAGCCGGCGACGACAACGGCGCCGATGACCGAAGCCCCGGCCGATGCGACCGATGCACCGGCTGCGACCGAGGAGGACGACGACACGCCGCATTCGGGTGGGGACAAGGTCGGCACCAAGCCGCAGGGCACCTGATCTGCGCATGCAGGAAACAACGAAACGGGACCGCGATGCGGTCCCGTTTTCCCCGTGGCCAGGCGTCGCTGTCCGGAAGCGATGCCGCCTGGATCCGCAGGCTCAGGGCAGGCTGTTTTTCCCCGGTGGTAGTTTCATCGCCTGGCTGATCCACTGCGTATAGCGGTCGATCCGCGTGTACACGCCGGGACGACCATCGCCCGCGCATGCCCGCTTGCCCCAGCTGACGATACCGACCAGCAACGGGGTGCCGTTGGTCAGGATCACCGGTCCGCCGCTGTCGCCGCGACACGTCGATTTGGTCGGATTGGAAGCGCAGAACACCGCGTCCTTGATCTTCTGCGGCCCATAGCCGGGGCGCTGCTGGCAGACCGGGTTGGGCATAGCCTGCAGGTCGACCCGCAACAACACCGCGTTCATCGTATTGGCGCTCTCGCTGCTGCCGGTCACGCCCCAGCCGGTCGCCGACACCGGCACCGCCGCCGGCAGCGGCTTGTCGTTGAGCGGGATCTGCCGGATCCGGTGCGAATCTATCGGCACCGGCTGTCCATCGGCCACGATATGGACCAGGGCGATGTCGTTGGCGTACATGTTCGGCGGATGGGCCACGTCGTTGCTTTCGGCGTTGTACTGCGAATGGCGGACGATGCGATCGATCTTGTAGAGCACGCCATCACCCTTTGAAATATCCTGCGCGCCGAGCCGTACCTTGAAACCCAGGTCGACCTCCTGCTGGTCGATGCAATGGGCGGCGGTCACCACCCAGTCCGGTGCGATCAGGGCGCCGCCGCAATAGTGCTGGCGCTGCCAGGCCGGGCGCTTGTCGTTCGGCTTGGGCGGTGCGGCTGGATACAGGATCTGCGCCTGCCACGGCACCGACTTCGCAGAGACCGGAAGCCCGCCGAAGGAATAGACCGTGTCGTCGTCATCGCCGGGCTTGCGTGGCGGCTTGTGCCCGGCCTTGCCCGGCGCGCGCTTGCTGGTGCGGATCGAGGGCAGGTTGCCGCCGACGGAATCACTGTCGTCGTTGCCGTCGTCCTCTTCGACGACCTGCCACACCTCCTGGTCGGCGCCGAACACCGTGTGATCGATCGGTACGACGTCGTCGGCTTCGTCGGCCTCGTCCTCATCGATGTTCCCGCCACTGGCCCAGCCGTCATCGGCGTAGTCGTCGCCGGCCGGTGCGTTTTCGTCGGAAGATTCGTCGGAAGAGGTGTCGTCCTGGTTATCGGCAGGTTGGTCGTTCTCCTCTGCGTCGGAGGAAGTGTCGTCCTGGGTGTCGGCGGGTTGGTCTTGCTCTTCTGCATCGGAAGAAGTGTCTTCGCCGGTGTCGACGGGTTGGTCTTCCTCCTCGGCATCGGCGGAAGCGTCTTCCTCTGCGTCCGCGGGTTGGTCCTCCTCGTCGGCATCGGAAGACTGGTCGTCCCCGGCGTCGGCGTCCTCGTCGCCTTCGTCCTGGGTGCCATACAAGGCCAGGGCATGGGCGAGCGGCACTGCGGGGACGGAATGCGGCCAGGCCAGCAGGACGGCCATGGCACTGAGGGCCAGCACCTTGGTGCTGGGATGCACATGCGACTTGGACATGGCGACTTCCTCGGCGAGGGTGCGCGGATTGGGCGCCCATGCACGGGGGGAGTCAAGTGGCGTGGTTCGGGTCGGGCCGGAGGCGGTTTCCAACAGCGGCGTAGTGACGTAGCCCGGGTAGAGCGAAGCGAAACCCGGGGGGCTTTCCGGTACGTCGCGAAGAGCCCCGGGTTGACCAGCTTCGCTGTTGAGAGCCGCTTCGCTCTACCCGGGCTACAAGAAACTAATTCAGCCTACGACGGCTTTACCCCACCCGCATCCGCAACCCGTGCAACCGCTCGTAGTGCGGCCGGCATTCCTCCGCGACCTCAGCCGCGGCCCCTGACAGGGTGATCTCTTTTTCCAACGGCGCTTCGAAGCCGGTCGATTCCCACACATGCGCATACCAGTGCGGAGCCCAGATGCCGTCGCTGGTGCGCGGGCCTTTCGGCCAATGCAGCATGCGTTCGGTGAAGTCGATGCCCAGCCACTCGCACAGCGCGCGCAGGTGCGGTTCCGGTGCGCGCAGGAAATCGCCAGCATCGATGATCGGTGGCGGCGAACCGGTCGTGCACAGTTCGTCGTACAACGCGACCTGCTGCGGCAGGCCGATGTCGTCGGCGGTGACCGTGGCCCGCGACTTCACGTAGGAGGCAACCACCTCGCGCGGGTCGCGGATCAGCAGCACGTTGCGCAGGCCCGCGATCCACGCATGGTCCATGTGCGGCGGCAGGTGGTGGGTCATGTGCTTCTGGTACCAGACCGCCGCGCCGCCGGGCGCCGTCCCGAGCAGCGAATCCACCACCCGTCGCCAGTCGGTGTCGCCATCGGCGATCACTTCCTCGCGCGCCGGATGGTCCAGCCCGGTGCGGTCCAGGTAATGCGCATACAGCGGCTCGTCGCTGACCGCGCAGTCGCCGCGGTTTTCCCAGGCCCGCATCATCGCCGTGGAGATATTGCGCGGCCCCGACCACATCGCCACGCGCACGACGTCGGCAGGTGCGGTCATGTTGGACGCACGCGCTTGGCCGCATCCGCCGCCGCGAATGCGCGGTACAGCGACTGCAGGCGCTGCACCATCGGTCCGCGCGCGTCTTCCCCGCGGGGCTCGTTGCCGATGTTGCGATGGTCCACTGTATGCACCGGCACCACGCCGCCAAAGGTGCCGGTGACGAAGGCTTCGTCGGCGCCATAGACATCGGTCAGGCTGAAGGACTTCTCGAATACCGGAATGCCGTTGTCGCGGCAGATCGTGATGATGTTGGCGCGGGTGATCCCGTCCAGGCAGTACTGCCCGGTCGAAGTCCATACCTCGCCTTTGCGCACGATGAAGAAGTGGGTGGAATTGCAGGTGGCGACGAAACCGTGCGGGTCCAGCATCAATGCCTCGTCCGCGCCTGCGCCATAGGCCTGGATGCAGGCGGTGATGCAGTTGAGCTTGCTGTGCGAATTGAGCTTGGGGTCCTGCACGTCCGGCGCGCCGCGGCGCACGTGCACGGTGAACAGCGACAGCCCGCGCGCGGCGGTGTCGGTGGAGGCGGTCTTGTATTCGGGAATGATGACGATGTTGGTCGGGCCCACGGTCACGCGCGGGTCCTGGTAGGGCGTGCTTTTCACTCCGCGGGTGACCATCAATCGGATGTGCACGCCGTCGCCGTGCATGTCGTTGGCATCCAGCGTCGCATAGATCGCCCGGGTCAGTTGTTCGCGATCCAGGCCGATGTCGAGCAGGATCGCCTTGGCCCCTTCGTACAACCGGTCCAGGTGCGCATCCAGGAACAGCGGATGCCCGCCGAGCACGCGGAAGCCTTCCCACACGCCGTCGCCGAGCACGAAGCCGCTGTCGAACACCGACACCATCGCCTCGCTGCGGTGCTTCATCACGCCGTTGATGGAAATGAGGATGTCGGCGTTGCGTGGATCTTCGGCCGAATGCTGGGTGCCATGGGTCATGCGCGGTCTCCTGGAGTCAGGCCGATGGTAGCGGCTGGACCGGCGTGCGGCCATGCGGTCCGCACGGGCCACGCGCGACAGTCTGGGTCTTGCGGCGCGATTCGAAGTCGGCGGAGACCTGCGCTATCCTGATCCCGGTACAACCTCAAGGAAGAAACATGGACCCGCAATTCGAACTGGTGGGGGAGATGGGCCTGCTGATCCGGCGGGAAGTGGCGGCGGGTTTCGCCAGCCAGGAAGAGATCATCCGCAGCGCCGTGCAGATCCACGGGGGCGAGGCCACGCAAAAGGAATTACGGGAGCTGGCCGAAGAATTGGCGGGTTCCTTCTTCCACCAGCACCTGCAGGCCCAGCGCGGCTGGCCGCTGGTCACCGACTGCGACCGCCTCGACCTCGCCTTCGCCCAGCTCGCGGAAAAGGGCATCGTCATCGGCCACGACCTGAAGGACGACGGCGCGGAGCAATTCATGGACGAGATGGACGAGGCAGCCGATGGCCTCCATCCCGCGCGCGGCTACGTCTTCTACCAGCGCCGCGGCACCGAGGCGGCCATCGATGGCCATGGCCTGTACCTGGACTATGGCGCCGCCGGAGACGATGACGATGACGACGAAGACGGCAACGAGAATGAGCGGGCGGCATTGCGCATCGGCCACGAAGTCGCCGAAGCGCTGCGCAGGCAGGGACTGAAGGTGGACTGGGACGGCACCTTGTCCCGACGGATTCGCGTCAGGCTGGACTGGAAGCGCCGACGCAACTGGTCGGACTAGGGTTGGGTTGTCTTTATTTCCCTTGGGAACAGGGGACTGGTCGTTTAGGGGGCTGATGCCCCGTCGCCACGCGGCCGGGGCGTCCAGCGGAAGGTCGCCACGCTCCGCGCAGGGAGGGTACAGCGGAAACGACGATCCTGCTGGCGCACCCAGAACGTGCGCGGCTGCTCGTTGGAGTTGGTGACGATCAGCACCACGGAATCGTCGTCGGCGTTCTGGAAGGCCACGTTGTCCAGGTCGTCATCCGTGGTTGCGGTGGAGGCGATGCGCCACGCGTCGGGGCGGACGAAGCGGCTGGCATGGGCGAGGGCGTAGTAGCCGTTGTTGCGGGTCACGTGGCCGGTCCTGGAATCGATGGTCACCACGCCGATGCAGGTATCGCAGCCGCCGGCGTGCGGGCCGCCTTTTTCGTCGAGGGCCAGGTTCCAGAACAGCACGCCGCGCGCCCAGTGCCGCGTGGCCTGCACGATCAATTCCCGCGCCTGCATCGGCAGGCCACCGCTGAGGGTGGGTTCCCAGGTGCCATCGGAACACTCGGTCATGTAGGCGTCCTTGCCAGGAAACGCCTCGTGCACCGGCGACTGCGCAGCCACGTCGCCGCCGTAGCAATGCCACGCCACTGCCGCCACGTGCGGGCCGGCCGACGCATCCGCCAGTACCGCCATCGGCTCCTGTGGTTTGTCCCAGTTGTGGTCCCAGTCGAAGATCAACGGACCCTTGCCGCGTTGCGCGATCAGCGGGCCCAGGTGGTCGCCGATCAGGCGCGCACGCGCCGGTGCATTGAGGCGCATGCCCGGATAGTCCTTCGGTTCGAAATCCGGTTCGTTCTGCACGGTCAGCGCGAAGATCGGGATGCCCTCGGCCGCATACGCATCCACGTACTTCAGCAGATAGCGGGAGAACGCGTCGTAGTACTCGGGTCGCAGCTTGCCTTTGACCAGGCTGTTGCTGTCCTTCATCCAGCCGGGCGCGCTCCACGGCGAGGCCATTACCTGCAGCTGCGGATTGATCGCCAGCGCCTGGCGCGTGACCGGGACCACGTCGCCGAGGTTGGGCGCGATGCTGAAGTGCTGGAGCCCGGGGTCGGGTTTGCCGTCCGGTGGATCATCAAGGCTGTAGTGGTGCCGTGAGAAATCGGAAGCGCCGATGGTCAGGCGGGTGAATTCCAGGCCGATGCCTTTGCCGGAACGGCCGAACAGCTCCTGCAGCAACGCCGCGCGTTGCGGCGGCGACATCCGTTGCTGGATCAGCCAGGCCGAGGCGTCGGTGATCGAAGCGCCGAAACCCAGCATGCGCTGGTAGCGCGTGCCGGTGTCCACTTCGATGCTTGCCCCGGTGTCCGTCGCGTCTGCGTGATCCTCGTTGACGGCGACGGGTTGCAGTGCCATGCGATGGTCGGCGGTGGTGACCCAGGCTTCGACGCTTGCCAAAGGTTGCTGGACAGATGTTGCTGCAGGGGGTGCCCGCGAAGCGGGCGCGCGGTTTGCGCATGCGCTGGCCATCGCGAAGAAAACCAGCAGCAGGCCTGCTTCGGGGCGTGTCCGCCGACGAGGGGAAGGGGAGTTCATTCTGTTTTCTCCATTCCGGTTCATGAACGGATACCGCGGAACATTCATGCGCTGGTTCGTGCTGCGCCGCAACTGTAACGATGCGTTTGGATCGTTACATGCGACAAAAAGCGAGGCGTGTGCGGAAGAACGACCGGCTGATGCACGTCATGATTGACAAACCATACGCGCAAATATACGACAGCGCTGTCAACAAACTTCCGGAGAGGATAGATGGCACCCTTGAAGACAGCAGTGAAAGCCTCGTTCATTCCCCCCTCTTCGATACACCGGCATGCATTGGCCATCGCATGTTGCCTGGCCTTGTTCAGCGCGCAGCCCGTGCTTGCCCAGGATCCGGCTGCGCAGGCCCCCGCGGAGCAGGCGCCCACGCAACAGGACGTCAATACGCTGGACGCGGTGGTGGTGAAGGGCATCCGCCAGAGCATCGCCAAGTCGGTGGAAACCAAGAACGAATCCAGTTCGATAGTGGAAGCGATCTCCGCCGAGGACATCGGCAAGTTGCCGGACATCAGCATCGCCGACTCCATCTCGCGCCTGCCGGGCCTGGCTACCCAGCGCGTGGATGGGCGCTCGCAGGTGATCAACATCCGCGGCATGTCGGAACAGTTCGGGGGCACCTTGTTGAACGGGCGCGAACAGGTCAGCACTGGCGACAGCCGTGGCGTGGAATTCGACCAGTACCCGGCCGAACTGATCAACGCGGTGACCGTGTACAAGACGCCGGACGCGAGCATCGTGGGGCAGGGACTCTCGGGCACCGTCGACCTGCAAACCATCCGGCCGCTCGACCTGGGCGAGCGTCGCATCGTGTTCAGCGGGCAGGGCGAATACAACTCGCTGGGCAAGCTGACCGCCGGCGGCGACCACACCGGTTATCGCGCCGCGGCATCGTACGTGGACCAGTTCGCCGACAACACGATCGGCGTCGCCCTGGGCATCGCGCGGCTGGATTCGCCGTTCCAGGAGCAGCACTACAAGGAATGGTGGTGGGCCAACGGAGCCACGACCGATGGCTGGGGCGGGAACCAGCAGCCAGGCAAGCCCGACGACGCCATTGCCCTGCAAGGTTCCGAAGGCTGGGTGAAGTCGCGGAACCTGATCCGCGATGGGGTGATGGGCGTGCTGGAGTTCAAGCCCAACGACACCTGGCACAGCATCCTCGACCTGTACTACTCAAAGTTCGACCAGGACGAAACGATGCGTGGCGCCATGTGGAGCAACGACCCATGGTTCACCAACTCGGCCGGCGGTCATGTCGACTATGCCAACGTCGGCACCAGCGACCATGATGGTTACCCCTTCGTCACCAGCGGCACGCTGACCGGTGTCCAGCCGATCGTGCGCAACGACAACAACACGCGCGAGGACAAGCTCTATTCGGCAGGCTGGAACAACACCTTCGCGTTCGATCCGTGGACGTTCAACGTGGACCTGAATTATTCCCGTGCCGAGCGCGAACAGTCCACGCTGGAAACCTATGCCGGGCTCCTGGGCCCACAGGACGTCGATTTCGAGATCCCGCTCAGCAACGGGTTCGGGCATTACTCGCTGCCCGATCTGTCCGATCCCGCTGCCGTCTACCTGTGGGACCCGCAGAATTACGGCCATGACGGCCGCATGGAGAATTCGAAGCAGACCGACATCATCAAGGCCGGCCGGTTTTCGTTCAGTCGCGTGGTCGAGTCGTCGGATTTCCTGCGCAGCTACGACATTGGCGTGAACTTCAACCGGCGCAGCAAGGAAAAGACCGCGCAGGTGTATTTCGCCGACCTCAAGAACGGGCGCACGCCGACCCTGGTCGATCCGTCGTTGCTGTCTTCGCCGACCTCGCTGGGTTTCCTCGGCATGGGCGACGTTCTCACCTATGATCCTCGCGCGTTGCTTGATCAGTACTACGACGTGAACCTGAGCGAGAGCAACGATGACGTGCTCAAGGACTACATCGTCGAGGAGGACGTCAAGACGTTCTACGCCAAGGCCAACCTAGACATCGACGTGAGCGACCGCGTGCGCCTGCGCGGCAACGTGGGTTTCCAGTACATCCGCTCCGAACAGTCGTCCACGGGCTTCAACGCCACCAACGGGATCGTCGCGGGTTCGCAGAAAATAAGCGCTTCCTACGGCGACATCCTGCCGAGCCTCAACTTGGTCGCGGATTTCGGCGATGGCTGGATGGTGCGCTTTGGTTGGGCCAAGACCCTGATGCGCGCGCCGATCAATTACCTCAGCGCGGCCAGTTCGGCCGGCGTGAACCAGTTCGGTGAATGGTCCGGCAGCGGCGGCAACCCGAAACTGGAGCCGTATCGCGCCAACGCGGTGGACCTGTCGTTCGAGAAGTACATCGGCGATGCCAGCTATGTCGCCTTGGCGCTTTTCTACAAACAGCTTGAGTCCTATGTTTTCCAACAGGAAATAACGGGCTGGGATTTCACCGGCTATCCCAACGACAGCGGTTACACGCCGCATTCCAACTTCGGCAGCTTCTACACGTGGGCAAACGGCAGCGGTGGCTACATGCGCGGCGTGGAGTTGAGCGCGTCGCTCTCCGGCGAGCTGTTGCATCCGGCACTGGAAGGGTTCGGTGCGCAGGTCAACGGGTCGTATACGGAATCGTCGATCGATCCCGACGGCGCCGGCGGGTCGGCCACCGACACTATCCCTGGCCTGTCCAAGATCGTCGCCAACGCCACCGTCTATTACGAGCGCCACGGATTTTCGGCGCGGCTCAGCCAGCGTTACCGCGACAAATACCGTGGCGAGTACAGCTCGCTGTTCGGGCAGCGCCAGTTGCGCTATACGCTCCCCGAACGCCAGTTGGACATGCAGTTGAGTTACGACTTCGCCGACGGCAGCCGCTTGCACGGGTTGTCGCTGCTGTTCCAGGTCAACAACCTCAACAACTCGCCGTTCCGTACCCAGGTCAGTGAAGCCTCCGGCTCAACCGGCCTGTTGCTACCGGAGGAATACACCGAGTATGGCCGCCAGTACATGCTCGGATTCCGCTACGAGCTATGACCAGGGAGCAGGTGCGGGGCTGCCGCGGACTGCGCGTTGCTTGCGATCGCCTCGCGCGCCCTGCGCGCCTGTATCGGGCCATGGTGCCGATACGGCTTTCGCCAGTCTGTGCCCGGGTTCACCCCGGGAAAGGCCGGGTCCGATTAGGATGGGCCACCGCCTGAAAAGCGCGTCCTGGCACTTCCGCCGGCGTCGCAGGCAGAGGATCGATCGCCTTGCTCAACCGGTTCCGGCGCAACTCCCAACTCGGCATCCTCGCCCTGCTGGGCGCGACTACTACGTGCACGCTGGCGACGTTCGCGGGCTATCGCGCCCTGCATGGACAATGGCTGGCCGCCGTCATCGACATCACCATCGTCATGCTGATCGCCGTGCCGGTGATCCATGCCCTGCGCACCGGCAAAACCGCTGGGCCGGGCGTGTTCCTGTGCACCACCAACAGCCTGGGCTGCGTCGTCGCCTGCTACGTCATCGGGCCCGTGTCAGTGCCGTGGGTGTACCTGGTGCTGATGACCAATTTCCTGATCGCCGGTCCGCGCCAGGCCCTGGTTTTCAACCTGTTGCTCAGCGTGGCCGTGATGCTGATGCCGCAGATGTTCGACCTGCCGGTCGAGCGCTTCTCCGCGGTCGCGGTCGCTGCGCTGGTCACGCTGTTCGCCTGGCTCTCGGCCCTGCGCGTCAGCACGGACCATCAGGAACTGGAAGTACTCGCTTCGCTAGACGCACTGACCGGCCTGCCCAATCGCCGCATGCTGGAACAGGCCCTGGAAAGTGCCGTGGTCCGGCACCTTGCCGGCGATCGCAGCCACGGACTGCTGATCGTGGACATCGATCACTTCAAGGAAGTCAACGATACCCATGGCCACGCCGCGGGCGATGCCGCCATCGCCGACCTGGCCGCGATCCTCAAGTTCGAGATGCGCAAGCACGACCGCGTGTTCCGCTTCGGCGGCGAAGAGTTCGTGGTGCTGCTGGATGTCGATACCCCAGACGACCTGTGGACCGCCAGCGAACGCCTGCGTCTGGCCGTGCGCAATGCGCTGCGCGGTCCGGGTGGCCGCATCACGGTGTCGCTGGGTGGGGCCATGGCGGGTGAAGAGGAGCGCTGGCAGGAGTGGTTCTCGCTGGCCGACGAAGCCCTGTACCGGGCCAAGAACAATGGACGCGACAGCACGGTGATCGCCGGTGTCGCGGCGCCTGCAGGCGGCCCTGCACCGGACTCGCGCAACGAACCTGCGTACCGGGCGCATGATCGGGCGCAGCGTTGCCAGGCTGTCGCCGCAGGCAAGAACCCAGGCCAGAGCAAGTACCCTGAAACCCGCCAGTCCCCAACCCCGAGGCAATCGATGAAGAATCCCCTTTTCTCGACCGCGGCAGGAGTGATCATCGTCCTGCTGGCCCATTCCTCCACCGGCGTTGCGGCCGAGACCTCGATGAAAAAATTCCCGGACACCGGCAACCCGATCGCGATCTACACCAGCGCGGCGGGCTCGGATCAACGCCTGGGCAAGAGCGGCACGGCCACCTTGCAACCGGGCCACAAGCTGGTCGAGGCCGAAACCTCGATCTTCGTCGACCCCGGCAAGCGCTACCAATCCCTGATCGGCATCGGCGGCGCCATCACCGATTCCAGCGCCGAAGTGTTCGCCAAGCTCGATCCCGCGCGGCAGGCCGAATTCCTCAAGGCGTATTACGACAAGGACAGCGGCATCGGCTATTCGCTGGCGCGCACCACCATCCACAGCTCGGATTTCAGCAGCGCCAGCTACACCTATATCAAGGAAGGTGACAAGGCGCTGTCGACTTTCTCGATCGACCACGACCGCCAGTTCCGCATCCCGCTGATCAAGCGGGCGATCGAAGCCGCGGGCGGCAAGCTGCCGCTGTTCGCCAGTCCGTGGAGCGCGCCGGCCTTCATGAAGACCACCAACAACATGCTCAAGGGCGGGGCGCTGCTGCCCGAGTACGCCGATGCGTGGGCCAGGTACTTCACCAGATTCATCGCCGCCTACGAGAAGGAAGGCATCCCGATCTGGGCCATCACCGTGCAGAACGAACCGATGGCCACGCAGAAGTGGGAGTCGATGCTGTACACCGCCGAGGAGGAACGCGACTTCCTCAAGAACCACCTCGGCCCGACCATGCACAAGGCCGGCTACGGCGACAGGAAGATCATCGTCTGGGACCACAACCGCGACATGATGACCGAGCGTGCGCGGGTGATCTTCGATGATCCGGAGGCGTCGAAATACGCCTGGGGCATGGGCTTCCACTGGTACGAGACCTGGGCTGGCTTCGAGCCGATGTACCGCAACGTCGCCGCCGTGGCCCAGAACTATCCGGACAAGCACCTGCTGCTGACCGAAGCGGCGGTGGAGAAGTTCGACCCCGCGCGCTACCAGTACTGGGCCAATGGCGAACGCTACGGCAGCTCGATCATCAACGACCTCAACAACGGCGCTGAAGGCTGGACCGACTGGAACATCCTGCTCGACGAAACCGGCGGCCCCAACCACGTCGGCAACCTGTGCTTCGCGCCGATCCACGCGGATACGAAAACCGGCGAGCTGATCTACACGCCCAGCTACTACTACATCGGCCACTTCTCGAAATTCATCCGTCCCGGCGCGCACCGGGTCAGCGCGGCCAGCAGCCGCAGCACCTTGCTGACCACGTCCTTCCTCAATACGGACAACCGGCTGGCCACCGTGGTCATGAACCCGACCGACAAGGACATCGCCTACAACTTCTACGTGGGTTCGGATTCGGCGCAGCTGAGCATCCCGGCGCACGCGATCCAGACGCTGGTGTACCCGTAGCGCGCAATCCCGTTATGTTGATCGTTCGGTTAGAGAATTAATG
>JBOHXX010000038.1:0-15130 GCA_050737675.1 Pseudoxanthomonas sp. | reverse complement strand
GCAACGACCAGGAAAAGGAACGTGGCATCACGATCCTGTCCAAGAACACCGCCATCAACTGGAATGGCAACCGCATCAACATCGTCGACACCCCAGGCCACGCCGACTTCGGCGGCGAGGTCGAGCGCGTGCTCTCGATGGTCGACTCGGTGCTGATCCTGGTCGACGCGATGGACGGGCCGATGCCGCAGACCCGCTTCGTTACCCAGAAAGCCTTCGCGATGGGCTTCAAGCCCATAGTCGTGGTCAACAAGATCGACCGCCCGGGCGCCCGCCCGGACTGGGTGATCGACCAGGTGTTCGACCTGTTCGACAAGCTCGGCGCGACCAATGAGCAGCTCGATTTCCCGATCGTGTACGCCTCGGCGCTGCACGGTTACGCCAGCCTGGACGACAGCGCGCGCGAAGGCGACATGACCCCGCTGTACGAAGCGATCATGAAGCACGTGTCGCCGCCCGACGTGGACCGCGAAGGTCCGTTCCAGATGCGCATCAGCCAGCTGGACTACAACAACTTCGTCGGCCTGATCGGCGTGGGCCGCATCCAGCGCGGCAAGGTCCGCACCAACATGCCGGTCAGCATCGTCGATCGCGAAGGCAAGAAGCGCCAGGGCAAGGTGCTGCAGGTGCTCGGCTTCATGGGCCTGGAGCGCGTGGAAGTCGAAGAAGCCGAAGCGGGTGACATCGTCGCCATTTCGGGCGTCGCCGACCTCAGCATCTCCGACACGATCTGCGCGCTGGATACCCCGGAAGCACTGCCGGCCCTGACCGTCGACGAACCGACCATCTCGATGACCTTCCAGGTCAACAACTCGCCGTTCGCCGGTAGCAAGGAACACAGCGGCGGCAAGTTCATCACCAGCCGCCAGATCCGCGAGCGTCTGGAACGCGAGACCCTGCACAACGTGGCGCTGAAGGTCGAGGAAGGCTCGGATCCGGACAAGTTCCTGGTCTCCGGCCGCGGCGAACTGCATCTGTCGGTGCTGATCGAGAACATGCGCCGCGAGGGCTTCGAGCTGGCCGTGTCGCGCCCCGAAGTCATCATCAAGGAAATCGACGGCCAGCAGATGGAGCCGGTCGAACAACTGGTGGTGGACATCGAGGAGCAGCACCAGGGCGGTGTCATGGAAAAGCTCGGAGTGCGCAAGGCCGCGCTCAAGAACATGGAATCCGACGGCAAGGGCCGCGTGCGCCTGGACTACATGATCCCGGCGCGCGGCCTGATCGGCTTCCAGAACGAATTCCGCACCCTGACCCAGGGCTCGGGACTGCTGTTCCACGTGTTCGACCATTACGGTCCGAAGGAACAAGGTGCCATCGCCAAGCGCCAGAACGGCGTGATGATCGCCAATGCCCCGGGCGCGACGCCGGCTTATTCGCTTGGCCCGCTGGAAGAGCGCGGCAAGCTGTTCGCCGCCGAAGGCGACAACGTGTACGAAGGCCAGCTGATCGGCATCCACTCGAAGGACAACGACCTCACCGTCAACGCCATCAAGACCAAGCCGCTGACCAACATGCGCGCTTCGGGCAAGGACGATGCGATCAAGCTGACCCCGGCCATCAAGTACACGCTGGAGCAGGCGCTGGACTTCATCGAGGACGATGAGCTGGTCGAAGTCACCCCGAAGGAAATCCGCCTGCGCAAGAAGTTCCTTGGCGAAAGCGACCGCAAGCGCGCCTCGCGCGCGGCCTGATCGATCCACCCAAGACGACCCGCAGTCGTAGTGACAGAAGCCCATTACAACCCGGCACCACGGGCGCATCCGGGCCTGCACGTGCTGGCCCTGTTCGAAGGCTTGAAGGGTTTCCTGGCCTTGATCGCGGCCGCCAGCCTCGAAGTGCTGGGGCCGCAACCGCTGCGCAACCTGATCGCCGGCCTGATAGCCCGGTTCAACCTCGATCCGGACCACGGCACCCTGCCCTCGCTGCTGAGCGCGATCAGCCCTGGTGCCGTGCACCTCGCCGTGGCCGTGGTCACCCTGTACGCGATCTGGCGCCTGGTCGAGGCCTGGGGGTTGTGGCGGGCCAAGGCCTGGGCCTCGTGGCTGGGCTGCGTCGGCACGGCAGCCTACCTGCCACTGGACCTGTACGCCCTGTACCACCATCCCGGCTGGCACACCTGGGCGGTACTGGCCATCAATCTGGCTGTAGTCGCTATTCTCGCGCGCGACCTGTTCAAGCGGCGCCATTGAAGCACGGGCGTGAAGCCCCCGGCGTTGCTTTTCCCGCTGTCATTGCACAAGCAACCGATGCTGGGTAGCCTGCATCACGCTCTTTCCACGGACTAACTTGATGCGGCGCATCCTGCTGTTGCTTGCCCTCATCCTCGCGCTCGGTGCCTGCGACTCCACCACCCCCGACGCCACGTCGCCGAGAGCCGCAGCCGAGCCTACCGACTTCATCTACGCCGAAGCCGACATCGCTGATCTGCAGGCACGCATGCAGCGCGGTGAACTGGACAGCCGCACGTTGACCCAGGCCTACCTGGATCGCATCGCCGCCATCGACAAGGCCGGGCCGATGCTCAATGCGGTGATCGAGATCAACCCCGATGCGCTGAAGGAAGCCGCGCTTCGCGATGTCGAGCGCAACACCAATTCCGTACGCGGCCCGCTGCATGGCATCCCGATCCTGCTGAAGGACAACATCGGCGCCACGCCGATGGCCAATTCCGCGGGCTCGCTGGCGTTCAAGGATTTCCGTCCGCGCACCGACGCCTTCCTGGTCCGGCGCCTGCGCGAAGCCGGCGCGGTGATCCTGGGCAAGACCAACCTCAGCGAATGGGCGAACTTCCGCTCGACCCATTCCACTTCCGGCTGGAGCGGCCGCGGCGGGCAAACGCGCAATCCCTATGCCCTGGATCGCAGCCCCTGCGGTTCCAGTTCCGGCAGCGCGGTGGCGGTTTCGGCCAACCTCGCCGTTGCCGCGATCGGCACCGAAACCGACGGCAGCATCATCTGTCCCGCCGCGATGAACGGCCTGGTGGGGTTGAAACCCACCGTCGGCCTGATCAGCCGCGACGGCATCATCCCCATTTCCTTCAGCCAGGACAGCGCCGGACCGATGACCCGCAGCGTCGCCGACGCGGCCCAACTGCTGACCGTGCTGGCCGGACGCGACAACGCCGATCCTGCTACCAGCTACGCAGCCTGGAACACCAACCTCGACTACCACGCGCACCTGAATCCGAATGGCCTGAAAGGCGCGCGCATCGGTGTGCTACGCAGCAAGTTCGCCATCCATCCCGATGCCGCCGCAGCCATGGAAGTGGCGATCAAGACCCTGCGCGAGGCCGGCGCCACCGTGGTCGATGCCGAGATCCCCACCGACGGCCAGTGGTCGGACGACGAAGACACCTTGTTGTTGTACGAATTCAAATCCGGACTGGAACGCTACCTGGCCAAACAGGACGCCCCATTGAGAAGCCTGTCCCAGCTGATCGGCTACAACCAGCAATACCGTGCTTCCGAGATGCCGTTCTTTGGCCAGGAATTGTTCGAACAGGCCAACGCCAAGGGCGGCCTGGGCGAAGAGGCCTACATCAGCGCCCGCTCGCGGGCCAAGCGACTGGCCGGGCCGGAAGGCATCGATGTGGCGTTGAAAGCGCAGCAACTGGATGCATTGATCGCACCGGCCACCGGACCAGCCTGGGTCATCGACCGGCAGGCCGGCGATCGCTTCCCGGGCGCCGGCTATGGTGCCGCCGCGGTCGCGGGTTATCCCAGCCTGACCATCCCGATGGGCAGCAGCAATGGCCTGCCGCTGGGCATCGTGTTCATGGGCACCGCCTGGAGCGAGCCGCGATTGATCGAACTGGGCTATGCGTACGAACAACTGACCCTGGCGCGCGAACCACCGAGGTACTTGCCGAGCTTGCCTGCGCCCGCGAAATCCTTGCGCGCGGCAACCGCAACAGAAAAGTAGGAACCAACCCTGCGGCACAGGCTCTCCGTAGCCTGCGGGTCGCATGAACCGCGCCCGGCCTTGGCCCGAAAGAACGGGGCCTCTTCGACCCCGCGGTAATCTTTCGTTACAGCCGCCTCCGTTACAGCCGCGTTCGCTACTGGCGCGCGGCGGGCGTCGCCAGCTGGTTCTGTTTGCGCACGATCGACATCGCGATCTCCAGCGACTGCTCGTAGTTCAGGCGTGGATCCACTGTGGAACGGTAAGCGCGTTCCAGGTCGATATCGGTGAGCTCACGGGCACCACCGGTGCATTCGGTCACGTCCTCGCCGGTCAACTCCAGGTGTACGCCACCGAGCCGCGTCCCGGCCGCGGCATGCAGGTCGAAGGACTGCTCCACTTCGCCACGGATATTGTCGAAGCGGCGCGTCTTGTAGCCGTTGGACGTGCTTTCGGTGTTGCCATGCATCGGATCGCAGACCCACAGCACACGCCGTCCGTCGCGGCGCACCGCGTCCAGCAATGGCGGCAGTTTCTCCGCGATCTGGGTGGCACCCATGCGGTGGATGAAGGTCAGGCGGCCCGGCTCGTCTTCTGGATTCAGCACGTCGATCAGGCGCAACAGCTGGTCCGGCTGCACCGAAGGACCGACCTTGATTGCGATGGGATTGCGCACGCCACGCAGGTATTCGACGTGCGCGCCATCGACCGCCGCGGTGCGCATGCCGATCCAGGGGTAATGCGTGCTGAGGTCGAACCAGCCCCATTGCCGCGGCACTTCCCGAGTCAGCGCCTCCTCGTACGGCAGCAGCAAGGCTTCGTGCGAAGTGTAGAAATCGATGCGGTTGAGGTTGTGCACTTCCGAACCCGACAGGGTCTCCATGAAACGCACGGCATCGCCAATGGAAGTCACCATCTGCTGGTATTCGTTGGCGTTGGGTGAGTAGCCGACCCAATTGAGGTTCCAGTATTCGGGGTGATGCAGGTCGGCGAAGCCGCCATCGATCAGCGCACGCACGAAATTCATGGTCATGGCCGAACGCGCATGCGCCTTGATCATCCGTCGCGGATCCGGGATGCGCGCCTCGGCAGTGAACTCCTGCTGGTTCACAAGATCGCCGCGGTAGCTGGGCAGGGTCACGCCATCGCGGGTTTCGGTGTCGGTGGAACGCGGCTTGGCGTACTGGCCGGCGAAGCGGCCCACGCGCACCACCGGCAGGCGCAAACCGTGGACCAGCACCAGGCTCATCTGCAGCAGGACTTTCAGGCGGTTGGAAATCAGCCCGGATTCGCAGTCGCTGAAGCTTTCCGCGCAGTCACCGCCCTGGAGCAGGAAACGCTTGCCTTCCTGCGCTTCGGCGATCTGTTTCTTCAGCGCGAAGATTTCCCATGAAGTCACCAGCGGCGGCAACCGTCGCAATTCGCCCAGCGCCGATTCCAGCGCTTCCGCATCCGGATACGTGGGCATCTGCACCGCCGTGCGCGTGCGCCAGGAAGCGGGCGTCCACTCGGCGGGAATGCTTACGGCACGGAGATTGCGGTCAGTGTTGCTCATGGTGTTTTCCTCGGCGGATCACCATGTTGCCAGAATGATGCGCCGCGTCAATTCTTGCTTATGAAACCTTCCGCCTGCGCAAAGCCGCATGCAGCGCCCACAGCGCGAGCACGACGAAGCAGATCAGGCTCCATGCCGGCATCGCCAGTCCGAGGAAAGTCCAGTCGACGCGCGCGCATTCCCCCGAGCCGGTGAATACCTTGCGCAACACATCGGACAGCGGGAAGGCTTCCATCATGAATGACAGATCCGGGCCGCATGCGGGTACCTGATCCGGGGGCAGGTGCTGCAACCAGACGTGGCGACCGGCGATCGAAATCCCCAGCCCCGCTGCAAGCAACGACAGGATGCCGTAAGTGCCTCGGCCACCGGCGCCACGCGGCGCATGCAACCCACCGATCAGGAACACCAGGCCGAGGAGCACGAATGCGCCCCGCTGGAAAGTGCACAGCGGGCATGGCACTAGCCCACCGTAATACTCGGAATAAAGCGCGTAGGCGAGCAACGCGACGCACGCGAAGAAGCCGCTGAGGAACTGCGCACGGAACGACCAGCGGAACGGGTTCATGGGGCTTGCCTGTGATCGGACGACGATCGCCATTATCGCCGGGACCGGGCCACGGGTCATATGCCGCAAGTGATGAGTCCGCTGATGGATCAGTCCGCAAACGCGGACCCCGGCGCTTGGCCGGGGTCCGTTTATGCATTGCCTGGAAGGCGCGCGATTACTCAGCGAGTGCGGCGGCTTCCGGACGATCGAGCAGTTCCACATACGCCATCGGCGCATTGTCGCCAGAGCGGAAACCGCACTTGAGGATGCGCAGGTAGCCGCCCGGACGCGACTGGTAACGCGGGCCCAAGGTGGTGAACAAGGTGCCGACCGCTTCCTTGTCGCGCAGGCGCGCGAACGCGAGGCGGCGATTGGCGACGCCGTCGACCTTGCCGAGGGTGATCAGCGGTTCCGCGACACGACGCAGTTCCTTGGCCTTCGGCAGGGTGGTACGGATCAGGCCGTGCTTGATCAGCGAGGCGGCCATGTTGCTGAACATCGCCTGGCGATGGGCGCTGGTGCGGCTGAACTTGCGGCCGGCTTTCTGGTGGCGCATGGTTTTGATTCCTGGTTAATGTTGATGCTGTTGAGGTTCGCTGTCGCCATCATGGCGTTCGTACTTGGACTGCGGATGGCCCGAGCCCAATCGTCCTGATCGGGCATCGCCGCGCACCTTCAGGTGCGTCGGCGTTGTGTTGCCTTTGGAACCGGAAACTACAACTGGAAACCCGCAGTTACTGCGGGTTTCCTTCATTGCTTGATCAGCCGAGCATGCCGTGCTGGGAAACGCCGGCCGGCGGCCAGTTTTCCAGCTTCATGCCGAGCGAAAGGCCGCGCTGCGCGAGGACTTCCTTGATCTCGGTCAGCGACTTCTTGCCGAGGTTCGGGGTCTTCAACAGCTCGACTTCGGTCTTCTGGATCAGGTCGCCGATGTAGTAGATGCTCTCGGCCTTGAGGCAGTTGGCCGAACGCACGGTCAGTTCGAGGTCGTCGATCGGACGCAGCAGCACCGGATCCACGCCGGTCGGGACCGGCTTGGCGCCGCCACGATCGCGGTGGGTGAAGTCGCCGAACACCGACAGCTGGTCGCTGAGGATGTCGGCGGCGGTGCGCACGGCTTCCTCGGCGTCGATGGTGCCGTTGGTCTCGATTTCCAGGACCAGCTTGTCCAGGTCGGTGCGCTGTTCGACGCGCGCGGCTTCCACCGCATAGGCGACGCGACGCACGGGCGAGAACGAGGCATCCAGCATCAAGCGGCCGATGGTGCGGGTTTCCTCGTCCGGACGGCGACGGGCGGCGGCCGGCTGGTAGCCGAAACCGCGCTCGATCTTCAGGCGCATGTTGATCGCCGTGTCCTTGGTCAGGTTGCAGATGACCAGGCCCGGATTGAGGATCTCGACGTTGTGGTCGGTCTTGATGTCGCCTGCGGTGACCACGCCCGGGCCCTGCTTGGCCAGGGTCAACGTGGAGCTGTCGCCGGTGTGGATGCGGATGGCGACGTCTTTCAGGTTCAACAGGACTTCAAGCACGTCTTCCTGCAGGCCTTCGATGGTGCTGTATTCATGCAGCACGCCGTCGATCTCGACTTCGGTGATCGCGTAGCCGGGGATGGACGACAGCAGCACGCGGCGCAGTGCATTGCCGAGGGTGTGGCCGTAACCGCGTTCCAGCGGTTCGATCACGACCTTGGCGCGATTGTCGCCAAGGCGTTCGATTTGCGGGCCGCGGGGACGCAGTACCTGCTGTGTGGTAACCGTCATGTTGCTTGGTCTCCTGCAAATCCCCGGCTGATCCGGGGACTCGTGATGGGATTACTTCGAGTACAACTCGACGATCAGCGCTTCGTTGATGTCGGCGGGCAGGTCTGCACGATCCGGCACTGCCTTGAACACGCCGCTGAACTTCTTCGAGTCCACTTCAACCCACGAAGGGCTGAGGTCCATCTGCTGCGACACGGTCAGGGATTCCTGCACGCGAAGCTGCTTCTGGGCCTTTTCGGACAGTTCGATCGCATCGCCGGCCTTGATCTGGTAAGACGGCAGGTTCACCGACTTGCCGTTGACCAGCACGCCACGGTGCGAAACCAGCTGGCGCGCGGACGGACGGGTGATGGCGAAGCCCATGCGATAGACGACGTTGTCCAGGCGGGTTTCCAGCAACTGCAGCAGGTTCTCACCGGTGTTGCCTTTCTTGGTCGAGGCCTTCTTGTAGTAGTTGCGGAACTGACGCTCCAGCAGCCCGTAGATGCGCTTGACCTTCTGCTTCTCGCGCAGCTGGGTGGCGTAATCGGACAACTTGCCCTTGCGGGTGTTGGTGGCGCCGTGCTGGCCGGGCTTCTGCTCCAGCTTGCACTTGGAGTCCAACGCACGCGTCGGGCTCTTGAGGGAAAGATCGGCGCCTTCGCGGCGGGCGAGCTTACAGGTAGGACCAATATAACGAGCCATTTCTCTTCAGCTCCTTAGACGCGACGCTTTTTGGGCGGGCGGCAACCGTTATGCGGGATAGGCGTAACGTCGATGATGTTGGTGATTTTGTAACCAACGTTGTTGAGTGAACGCACCGCGGACTCACGCCCCGGGCCTGGGCCCTTGATGCGCACTTCCAACGACTTCAGACCGTAGTCCAGTGCGGCTCGGCCGGCCTTTTCGGCGGCGACCTGCGCTGCGAACGGCGTGGACTTGCGGGAGCCGCGGAAACCCGCGCCGCCCGAAGTGGCCCACGACAGTGCATTGCCCTGGCGATCGGTGATGGTGACGATGGTGTTGTTGAAAGAAGCGTGGACGTGGGCGACGCCGTCGGTGACGACGCGCTTGATCTTCTTCTTGACTTTCTTTTCTGCTGGTTTGGCCATGATGCGCGCCCCTTACTTCTTGATGGCTTTGCGCGGACCCTTGCGGGTGCGTGCATTGGTACGGGTGCGCTGGCCACGCAGCGGCAAGCCACGGCGATGACGCAGGCCGCGGTAGCAACCCAGGTCCATCAGGCGCTTGATTGCCATACCCACTTCGCGACGAAGGTCGCCTTCGACGATGAACTTGCCGATTTCGGCGCGCAGGCGCTCGACGTCGGGTTCGGACAGGTCACGGATCTTGGTGGTCGAAGCCACGCCTGCGGATTCGCAGACCTTCTTCGACCGGGTACGGCCGATGCCGTAAATGCTCTGCAACCCGACCCAGACGTGTTTCTGGGCAGGCAGGTTGACACCTGCAATACGCGCCATGACGCGATTCTCCAACTGTGTTTGGTGGCCCGATTGCAGGCAAACCCGTGAAGGTCTGGTGCAAGCCGGCGGAGTGAACTACGAATTTTAACAAGATCTCGGGTTTCTGGGAAGCCCTTGCAAGCCAGTGACTTGCAGGGACCACGGCATGGGGAGTGTGCCCATGCTCCGGCGCCGGAACCCGCCTGGTGCGCAAACCTCCCGGCCTTGGCCGTTCAGGATACGCCCCGCCCCGCGCTACTCTTGCGCAGGGACTGGCTGGTTCTCACCTCCGCGCGAGATCGCCGCGCAGGCCGCCCATCTAACTTACAAGTCCAACCACGAAAGCGGTCGGGCTCTTGCGGAAGGATCCGCGGAATTCCTCAGTTGCGCGCCGTGCCGCCGCGCGAACTGCCTTTCAGGTTGGCCTTCTTCAACAGGCCTTCGTACTGGTGCGACATCAGGTGGGCCTGGACCTGGGCGATGAAATCCATCACCACCACGACCACGATCAACAGCGAGGTTCCGCCGAAGTAGAACGAAGTGCCCAACTGGCTACGCATGATTTCCGGCAACAGGCAGACCGCTACCAGGTACATCGAACCGATCGCGGTCAAACGGGTCAACACAGCGTCCACGTAGTCGGCCGTTGCCTTGCCCGGACGGATCCCGGGGATCAGCGCGCCGGACTTCTTCAGGTTGTCCGCGGTTTCCTGCGAATTGAACACCAGTGCCGTGTAGAAGAAGGCGAAGCCGATGATCAGGGCCGCGAGCACGATCATGTGCAGCGGCTCACCCGGCGCAAGCGCCTGGGACGCCCGCTGCAGCCACACCGTCGAGGTGGACTGGCCGGACCACAAGGCCAGCGTAGCCGGGAACGCCAGGATGCTGGAGGCGAAGATCGGCGGGATCACGCCGGCCATGTTCAACTTCAACGGCAGGAACGACGTCTGGTTCATGTACGCGTTGCGGCCGCCCTGGCGACGCGCGTAATTGACCGTGATCCGGCGCTGCCCGCTTTCGACGAACACCACGAAATAGGTGAAGCCCGCCACCACCAAGGCGATGATGATCAGGGAAATGACGCTCATGCTGCCTTCGTTGACCGCGGTGAACGTGTTGATCACAGCCACCGGCAGGCCGGCGACGATGCCGGCGAAGATGATCAGCGACACGCCGTTGCCGACGCCGCGCTCGGTCACCTGCTCACCGACCCACATCAGGAAGATCGTGCCTGCGGTCAGGGCAACGACCGCGGTCAGGACGAAGCCCATGCCCGGGTTGTAGACCACCGGCATGCCGCCTGGCGCGACCTGGTTCTGCAACGCGACCGCGATGCTGCCGCCCTGCACGACCGCCAGCAGCACCGCGCCGATGCGTGAATACTGGGTGATCTTGCGACGACCCGACTCACCTTCCTTCTGCATCGCCTTCAGCGACGGGAAGATGTGCACGGCCAGCTGGAACACGATTGATGCCGAGATATACGGCATCACGTTGAGCGCGAAGATGCTGAAACGGTGCAAGGCGCCGCCCGAGAACATGTTGAACATGTCCACGATGCCGCCGCCTTGCGCCTGCATCATCGCCAGCATCGCATCGGGGTTCACGCCGGGAACCGGAATGAAGCAACCGATGCGGTAGACGATCAGCGCACCGACCACGAACAGCAGACGCTGGCGCAGTTCAGTGAACTTGCCCAACCCGCCTACGCCGCCTGCGTTGCCTTGCGCCATTCTTCGATTACTCCTGAACGCTGCCGCCGACGGCTTCGATAGCCGCCTTGGCACCGGCCGTGGCAGTGATGCCCTTCAGCACGAACTTCTTGGTCAGCTCGCCCTTCTTGACGATCTTCGCGCGCTTGGCCGAAGTCGGGACCAGCTTGGCGGCGCGAAGCGCTGCGAAGTCGATCTCGCCTGCTTCCAGCTTGTCCAGCTGGTAGGACAGCACTTCGGCGCAATCCAGCTTCAGCTTGGAGCGGAAACCGACCTTCGGCAGGCGCTTGATCAAAGGCATCTGGCCGCCTTCGAACTTGGCCTTGATCTTGCCCTTGCCCGAACGTGCGAACGAACCCTTGTGGCCGCGGCCGCAGGTCTTGCCCAGGCCGGAACCGATGCCGCGACCGACGCGCTTGCGATCCGTGCGGGCGCCTTCGCCGGGCTTGAGTGTATTGAGATGCATATCGATTACTCCTCGACGCGAACGAGGTAGTGGACCTTGTTGATCAGGCCGCGTACCTGCGGGCTGTCCTTCAGTTCACGCACATCGTTGAGCTTGTTCAGGCCCAGCGCCTTCACCGACAAGCGGTGGATGCCCTGGGAACCACGCAGGCCACGCACCAGGCGGACCTTGACCGTACCAGCCTTGTTGGACTCACTTGCCATAATTGAGTTCCTCGATTTTCTTGCCGCGCTTGGCCGCGATGCGGGCCGGCGACTGCATGTCGCCCAAGCCCTTCAGCGTGGCGCGCACCAGGTTGATCGGATTGCGCGAACCTACGGCCTTGGCCAGTACGTCCTTCACCCCGACCGCTTCCAGCACGGCGCGCATGGCGCCGCCGGCGATCACGCCGGTACCTTCGGAGGCCGGCTGCATGTACACACGCGCCGCGCCGTGGCCGGCCTTGACCGGGTGCCACAAGGTGCCGTTGTTCAGGTCGACGTTGAGCATGCCCTTGCGGGCATATTCCATCGACTTCTGGATTGCGACCGGCACTTCGCGCGCCTTGCCGTAACCAAAGCCGATCTTGCCGTTGCCGTCGCCCACCACCGTCAAAGCGGTGAAGGTGAACTGGCGACCGCCCTTGACCGTCTTGCTGACGCGGTTGACCGCGACCAGCTTCTCGATCATGCCGTCGTCTACTTTCTCTTCGCGGTTGCGGTCGCGATCACGACCCCGCGGTGCACGTTGTTCTTCAGCCATTTGCAGATTCCTTGATGATTAAGTGATTACGGCTTTGCCGCTTATAGTTGTGTAATGTTGCGGTGAAGCGCATTCGCGAACAAAAGTCGCGGTACGCCCGGCAGCCAACCGTGCCGGCAGTCAAAGCGTGGGGACGAGCCCCACCTGTTTCAACAAGCCCGCTTCAGCAAGCTTGTTCAATCAGAACTTCAGGCCGGCTTCGCGGGCGGCGTCGGCCAGAGCCTTGATCCGGCCGTGGTAACGGTAGCCCGAACGGTCGAAGGCGATCTTTTCGATGCCAGCGGCCACGGCACGTTCGGCGATCACCTTGCCCACGCGGGCGGCGGCGTCGCTGTTCTTGCCGTTCTTCAGGCCTTCCTTGACATCGGCTTGCAGTGTGTTGGCGGCGGCGATGACCTTGGAGCCGTCCGCGCTGAACAGCTGCGCGTACAGATGCTGGCCGGTGCGCAGCACCGACAGGCGCGGCACGCCGAGCACACGGATGTGGGCGCGGGTGCTCTTGGCGCGACGGAGACGGGCGTTGTTCTTGATGCTCATGATCTTGATCCTTGGGAAGCGGATAAGCCTTATCAGGCCTTCTTGGCTTCCTTGCGAATGATGACTTCGTCGGAGTACTTCACGCCCTTGCCCTTGTAGGGCTCCGGCGGACGGAAACCGCGAATCTTGGCGGCCACTTCACCGACGCGCTGCTTGTCCGAACCCTGGACCAGGATTTCGGTCTGGGTCGGGGTGGTGATAGTGATGCCTTCCGGGGTCTTGAACAACACCGGATGCGAGAAACCAAGCGACAGGTTCAGGTCATTGCCTGCCATCGCGGCGCGGTAACCCACGCCCACCAGCTCGAGCTTGCGTTCGAAGCCTTCGGACACGCCCTTGACCATGTTGGCCAGGATCGCGCGGATGGTACCGGTGATTGCGTCGTCGCCCGGGGTGGCCGGGGACAGGTTCAGGGTGCCGTCTTCGACCTTGATCTCGACGCCGGCCGGCTTCACCAGCGACAGGGTGCCCTTCGGGCCCTTGACGCTCAGCGTATCGGTCTGGTTGTTGAACTCGACGCCCTTGGGCAGGGTGATCGGCTGTTTGGCTACACGGGACATACGTTTACTCCCTTAAGCCACGAAGCACAGGACTTCACCGCCGACGCCATGCTGGCGCGCCTGCGAGTCGGTCATGATGCCCTTGGAGGTGGAAATGATGGCGACGCCCAGGCCGTCGAGCACCTTGGGCAGGTCGGCCTTGCCGCTGTACTTGCGCAGACCCGAACGCGAAACGCGGGTCAGGCGCTCGATCACCGGCTTGCCTTCGAAGTACTTCAGCACGATCTCGAGCTGCGGCTTGCCTTCGACGGTGTTGACGCGCGAATCGGCGATGTAGCCTTCGGCCTTCAGCACGCCGGCGATGGCGACCTTGATGTTGGAGGACGGCATCTTCACCGTCGGCTTGCCTACAGCGGCCGCATTCTTGATGCGGACCAGCATGTCGGCGATGGGATCAGTCATGCTCATTGCGTATTACCCTTTGAGTAGCACCGATATCCGCTTTCGCGAAAATCTTTGGTTGAAAGAACTTCTTGCTGCCAAGCAGGTTTGATTACCAGCTGGCTTTGCGCAGGCCTGGCACGTCGCCGTTCATCGTCGCCTTGCGCAGCATGTTGCGGCCCAGGCCGAACTTGCTGTACACGCCACGCGAGCGGCCGGACAAGGCGCAACGGTTGCGCTCGCGGCTCGGCGACGAATCGCGCGGCAGCTTCTGCAGCCTGGTCACGGCTTCCATCTTTTCTTCGTAAGACGAAGCCGGGCTGGAGATGGTCTTCTTCAGTGCTTCGCGCTTGGCGGCGTACTTCTTGGACAGCTTGGCCCGCTTGATGTCGCGGTTAACCATTGAGGTCTTGGCCATGGACGGTTTTCCTTAGCGGATCAGTTGCGGAACGGGAATTTGAAAGCTTCGAGCAGCGCCTTGGCTTCGGCGTCGGTCTTGGCGGTGGTCGTGATGGCGATGTCCATGCCGCGGAGCGCATCGACCTGGTCGAAGTCGATTTCCGGGAAGATGATCTGTTCCTTCACACCCATGTTGTAGTTGCCACGACCGTCGAACGAACGGGCGGACACGCCACGGAAGTCGCGCACGCGCGGCAGCGCGACGTTGACCAGGCGATCGAAGAACTCGAACATCCTGGCACGGCGCAGGGTGACCTTGCAGCCGATCGGCCAACCGTCGCGGATCTTGAACGAAGCCACCGAAACGCGCGACTTGGTCGTGATCGGGCGCTGACCGGTGATCTTGGCCAGGTCGGCGACCGCGTTTTCCAGGATCTTCTTGTTGGTCGCGGCTTCGCCGACGCCCATGTTGATGGTGATCTTGGTGATCTTCGGCACTTCCATGGGGTTGGAGTAGCCGAATTTCTCGGTCAGGCTGGGAACAACCTGTTCCTTGTAGAACTTTTCGAGACGGGTGGTCATGACTTCATTCCTTAGGCGTCGAGCGCCTCACCGCTGGAGCGGAACACACGCAATTTGCGTCCATCCTCCAGCACCTTGAAACCGATACGCTCGCCCTTGCCGGAAGCCGGGTTGAACAGCGCGATATTGGAGATGTGCATCGAGGCTTCACGCTCGACCACGCCGCCGGCGACACCCGCCTGCGGGTTCGGCTTGGTGTGGCGCTTGATGATGTTGACGTTGGACACGATCACGCGATCGCCATCCACACGCACCACGTCACCACGCTTGCCCTTGTCCTTGCCAGCGATGACGACTACCTGGTCGCCCTTCTTGATACGGTTCATATATAAGTCCTCGGCTCAGAGCACTTCAGGCGCGAGCGAAACGATCTTCATGAACTTCTCGGAACGCAGCTCGCGGGTTACTGGCCCGAAGATGCGGGTACCGATCGGTTCCTGCTTGTTGTTGAGCAGCACGGCCGCATTGCCGTCGAAGCGGATCAGCGAACCGTCAGGACGGCGCACACCCTTGCGGGTACGCACCACGACGGCGTCGTAGAC
>JBOHXX010000037.1:0-15135 GCA_050737675.1 Pseudoxanthomonas sp. | reverse complement strand
CATCAGGCCAGCAGGGCCGCCGCCAATCACGATCACGCGCTTGTTGTCGGGAACTGGCTTCATGCGTGGCGGATCACTTGCGTGGCTTGACGCCCAGCAGTTCCACCTCGAATACCAGCGAAGCATTGGGCGGGATCACGCCTCCCGCGCCATCGCGGCCATAACCGTAGTCCGAAGGAATCAGTAGCGTGCGCTTGCCGCCGACCTTCATCCCGGCCACGCCATCGTCCCAGCCGCGGATCACCTGGCCGGCGCCGAGCAGGAAGGTGAAGGGTTCGCCGCGATCCGCCGAGCTGTCGAACTTCAAGCCGTGCTTGTCCTTGGCATGCTCGCTGTACAACCAGCCGGTGTAATGAACGGTCACGTCGGAACCCGCAGTCGCCACCGCGCCGGTGCCGGTCTTTTCGTCGATGCGCTGCAATTCGATCACGCTGCCGTCGGGCGGGGGAGCGGAGTTGGCGCAGGCGGTGAGAACGAGCAGGGCAAGCAATGGCAATGCAAAGCGCATGGTGTTTCCTTCGATCGACAGGAGTTAAGGTTAACGCATGCGGCGCGGGCATGCGGCACACGACAGACCGCACCGTTATCATGTGCGCATGGCCAAACTCCTGCTCAACCTGCGCAACGTGCCCGACGATGAAGCTGACGAGGTGCGCGTCTGGCTAAAGGACAGTGGCATCGAGTTCTACGAAACCACGCCCAGCTCATGGGGCATTTCGTCGGGCGGGATCTGGATCCGCGAGGATGCGCAGATCGCCAGGGCCAAGGCCCTGATGGCTGAATACCAGGCGCAGCGCAGGCAGCGTGCGCAAGCCGATCATGCCGCCGCGCGCAGCGATGGCAGCGCGGAAACCTTCGCCAGCCTGCTGCGCCAGCGGCCCGGATATGTGCTTGGCATGCTTGCGGCGATCGTCGGCATCATCGTGCTGACCCTGGCGTTGCCGTATCTGTTCCTGCGCTGACATAGGGTGGGCCTTGGCCCACCATTGCTTGTATCCTGAGATTGAAAAAGGTGGGCCAAGGCCCACCCTACGAATTCTGGACCCGGCTTTCGCGGCAATCAGTCCAGCGATGCGGCGAGTGCGTCCAGCATCGCGCTCCAGCCATTGCGCACGAGTTGCGCATGGCTTGCCCACTTCGCGTCGAGACGATGGGTCAGGATCAATATGCAACCGTTGCCGGAATGCGCCAGGTCGACCTGCACGCGGCTGAAGGCATCGTCCGGCGCGCCTTTCACTGACCAGGTCATGGCCAGGCGGTGCGGGCGTTCCAGTTCCAGGTAATGGCCGGTGTGCTCGATGAACTGGCCGCTACGTCGCACCTGCAGGGAAAACCTGCCGCCCACCTGTGGGTCGATTTCCAGGCGCAGGACTTTGACGTCGTCGACGTGGGCGCCGAACATCCATCGTTCTACTTCCTTCGGTAGCAGCCAGGCATCGTAAACGCGCTCCGGCGATGCCTCGTAACGATGGCTGACATGGACTTCGAGGTGGGCAGCCGGATCCATGGGTCTTCCCTCTTGCCACTACGCTGGCCCAAGTGTGCGGCATTTGCGGCAAGGCGTGTTTTTCGAAGGCCGAGGCCACGGTCCGTGGCCTGTCTGGTATTGCTCCCCGCCGGCTGGAATCAGGTGAACAGGTCGGCGAGTGCGCCCAGCATCGTCGTCCAGCCATCGCGGGTACGATCGGCGTATTCGCTCCACTTCACGTCCATGCGATGGACCAGGGTGAGCACGCATCCGCTGCCGCTGGCTTCGATGTCGATGTGCACTTCGCTGGGTGCGTCGTTCGAATCGTCCTTGATCGACCAGGTGAAGACGAGGCGATGCGGACGCTCGATTTCAAGGTATTGGCCGACATGGTCGACGAGTTCGCCATTGCGCTCGACCTTCAGCGAGAAGCTACCGCCCACGCGTGGGTCCACGTCGAGGCGGACCACGTTCTCGTCGCGCACGCGCGGACCGAACATCCATTGGCCCAAGGTGCGCGGCACCAGCCAGGCATCGAATACGGACTCGGGGCTGGCTTCGAAGTAACGGGTGACGCGGACTTCCACGAGAGGCGCCGTGGTCGGAGTCATTGTGCTTTTCCTTTGGGCGGTTCGATGGAGTCAGCGTGCAGGACGGTTTCCAACGCATCCAGACGCTCGTTCCAGAACTGCTGGTAGTACTGCAGCCAGCGTTCGGCTTCGGCCAGTGCGTGGGCGCGCAGGTGGCAGAGGTGGGTACGGCCCTGGATCTGGCGCTGCACCAGGCCGGCGTGCTCCAGCACCTTGATGTGCTTGGAGGCGGCGGCCAGAGAAATCCGGAACGGCGCAGCCAGCTCGCCGACGCTGCGCGGTTGCACGCTCAGGCTCCGCAGCATCCGCCGCCGGGTGCCATCGGAGAGGGCCTGGAAGACGACGTCGAGCTGTGCGGATTCATATTCAATCATGTGGTTGATATTGAATCGGTCAAGAAAGCGCTGTCAACCTTTTGGTTGAATATGGGCGCAGTCGCGTCCTTTACCACTACTGCACGATGCTTTGTCCTCAAGGGGACTTCCTTCGATACGAAGATCCGAGCTTACTCGGATGTTTTCGATCCTGTGCCAAAAGCATCCGGGCAAGCTCGGATCTACAAGGAAGGGAAAGTGGTACGGGCGGTGCATTTACAATGGACCGATGATCCTCAACGCCGCCGCCTATCATTTCGTGCCCATTGCCGACCCCGAAGCGCTGGCTGGCCAGTTGCATGCCTGGGCCGAGGCCGGAGGGCTGCGCGGCACTTCGCTGGTCGCAGGCGAGGGCATCAACCTGTTCCTCGCCGGTGGAGAAAACGCCATCCATGCGTTCTTCGAGCAACTGCGCGCGGATCCGCGTTTCGCCACGATCCGGGTCAAGTTCAGCCACAGTCGCCTGCAGCCGTTCGCGCGGCTGAAGACCAAGGTCAAGGCGGAAATCATCAGCTTCCGTCGCGACGATGCCTCGCCCTTGGCGGGGCGGGCACCTGCGGTCGCGCCAGCGACGTTGGCGCAATGGTTGCAGCAGGGCCACGACGACCAGGGCAAGCGCGTGGTGTTGCTGGACACGCGTAACCGCCAGGAAGTGGAATACGGCACCTTCGCCGGCGCGTTGACGCTGCCGATAGACAAGTTCACCGACCTTCCCGAAGCGTTCGAACCACATCGCGATGGATTGGCCGACGCGACCGTGGTGAGTTTCTGCACCGGCGGCATCCGTTGCGAGAAAGCCGCGCGGTGGATGCAGGAAGCCGGCATGGACAATGTGCTGCAGCTGGACGGCGGCATCCTGGGCTATTTCGAACAGGTCGGAGGCGAGGGCTACCAGGGCCGTTGTTTCGTGTTCGATGAACGCGTGGCCCTGGATGCGCAACTCAACCCGTTGGTGGATGTGGCCTGACCTGATCGTCGCATTGCGCAGGCTATGATCAGCCGATAGATGCCGGCCTCCCTGCCGGATCCATTTCCCTCCGCGAGGCTTGCATGGTCACTGTCCACCACCTCAACAACTCCCGTTCGCAGCGCGTGCTCTGGTTGCTGGAGGAGCTGGGCCTGGACTACAACGTGGTGCGCTATCAGCGCGACGCCGAGACCATGCTGGCACCGCCCTCGCTGCGCAAGATCCATCCGCTGGGGAAATCGCCCGTGGTCGTGGACGGTGGCATTACACTCGCCGAATCCGGCGCGATCCTCGAGTACCTGGTGGAGCGCTACGACACCGCGCACGATTTCGCGCCGTCGCCGGGCACCGCGGAAAGCCTGCGGTACCACTACTGGATGCATTACGCGGAAGGTTCGGCGATGCCGCCGTTGCTGATGAGCCTGGTGTTCTCTCGGTTGAAGAGGGCGCCGATGCCGTTCTTCGTGAAGCCAGTGGCCAAGGGCATTTCGGACAAGGTGATGAAGACTTTCGTCGGGCCGCAGGTGAAGTTGCATCTGGACTACATGGAAGGCGAACTGGGCAAGTCGCGCTGGTTCGCCGGCGATGAATTCAGCGCGGCCGACATCCAGATGAGTTTCCCGGTGGAGGCGGCGTCGGCGCGTCATGGATTCGACGAAAAGCCGAACCTGCGCGCCTTCCTGCAGCGCATCCATGCGCGACCGGCGTACCAGAAGGCGCTGGAGCAGGGCGGGCCGTTCGACCTGCTGACCTGAGCAGCGACAGAACCCAGCGTCCCATCGGGCCGATTGCCAGAGCCTTGCACCGGCCCCATGTCGAAGCCATGACTTCGACGGCAGCCCCCATGATTCCTTACTCGATACTCGACCTCGCCCCGGTCTGCGAAGGCAGCGATGCCGCACAGGCGTTCCGCAACACCCTGGACCTGGCCCAGCATGCCGAAGGCTGGGGCTACCAGCGCTACTGGCTGGCGGAGCACCACAACATGCCGGGCATCGCCAGCGCGGCGACGGCGGTATTGATCGGATATATCGCCGGCGGCACGAAAACCATCCGGGTCGGCGCCGGCGGGGTGATGCTGCCCAACCACGCACCGCTGCAGGTGGCTGAACAGTTCGGCACGCTGGCTTCGCTGTATCCGGGACGCATCGACCTGGGCCTGGGTCGTGCGCCTGGTACCGACCAGCCCACGGCCAAGGCGCTGCGCCGCTATTTCGACAGCGCCGAGCAGTTCCCGCATGACGTGCAGGAATTACTGGGCTATTTCGCACCGGTGCAACCCGGCCAATTGGTGCGTGCGGTGCCGGGTGCGGGGCTCGATGTGCCGGTGTGGCTGCTGGGCTCCAGCCTGTTCAGTGCGCAACTGGCCGCGGCACTGGGGCTCCCGTTCGCCTTCGCTTCGCACTTCGCACCCGATGCGATGGACCAGGCGCTGGCGGTCTATCACCGCGATTTCCGGCCTTCGCAATATCTGGCCCAGCCGCATGCGATGCTGGCCTTGAACGTGGTCGCCGCCGCGACCGACGCCGAAGCGAAACGCCTGTTCACCACCGCCCAGCAGAGCTTCGTCAACCTGCGCCGCGGCAAGGCGGGCCTGATACCACCGCCGATCGACGATATCGAGGCCTACTGGGAGCCGCACGAGAAGCTGGGTGTGGAGAATGCGCTGGCCTGCAGCGTGATCGGCGACCCGGAAACAGTGAAGCGCGGCATCTCGGCATTCGTCGACCGGCATCGTCCGGATGAACTGCTGCTGGTGGCGAATGTGTTCGACCACGACGCAAGGTTGCGTTCGTTCGAACTGGCCGCAAACGCGATGCATTGACTGTAGGAGCGACATGAGTCGCGAAACGTTTTGCCTTAATGGGCCAACAGTCGCGACTTACGTCGCTCCTACGGCGCCACGCGGCTCATGATTCGCTTCAAACCGCGTTCCCAGCTGCGTGCCCGGACGCCCACGCCCACTGGAAGTTGTAGCCACCCAGCCAGCCGGTGACGTCCACCACCTCGCCGATGAAATACAACCCGGCGACCTTCTTCGACTGCATGGTGCTGGACGAAAGCTCATCCGTATCCACGCCGCCCAGGGTGACCTCGGCGGTGCGGTAGCCTTCGGTGCCGCTGGCGATCAACGGCCAGGCTTGCAGTTGCGCGGCGACCTGCTTCAATTCGGGCAGGTTGAACTGCTTCATCGGCCGTTGCGGCTTCAATTGCGGCAGCCACACCTCGCACAGGCGCTGAGCGAAGCGTTTCGTTAGCAGATCGCCAAGTACGGTCCTGAGTTCCGCCGCCGGCCGTTCGCGTTGCATCTGTTGCAGCACATCCAGCGCATCCTGTCCCGGCAGCAGGTCCAGGCGCAGGTCGTCGCCTGGTTGCCAGTAGGAAGAAATCTGCAGGATCGAAGGGCCGCTGACCCCGCGATGTGTGATCAGCATGAAATTGCGGAAACTGTGGCTGTTGCAGCTCGCCTCGACTGGCAAGGCCACGCCGCTCAGGTCCTGCAGGTGTTCCTGGTGCTTGCCGGTCAGGGTCAGCGGCACCAGTCCGGCGCGGGTTGGCAGCACCGTGTGGCCGAACTGGCGCGCGAGTTCATAGCCGAAGCCGCTGGCGCCCATGCTGGGAATGGAAAGGCCGCCACAGGCCACCACCAGTGCCGGCGCGGAAAGGCTGCCGCGAGTCGTGTGCAGGCGGAAGCCTTCGTCGGTGTGCTGCGCCCGTTCCACGCTGCAGCTGGTTTCGATGCATACCCCTGCGGCTTCGCATTCGTCGAGCAGCATCTTCACGATCTGCTTCGACGAATCGTCGCAGAACAGCTGCCCCAGCTCCTTCTCGTGCCAGGCGATGCCGTGGCGGTCGACCATCTCGATGAAATCGGAAGGCGTATAGCGCGCCAGCGCTGATTTGCAGTAGTGGGGATTGGCGGAAAGATAGTTGGCCGGCGTGGTCCCGGTATTGGTGAAGTTGCAGCGTCCGCCGCCGGACATCAGGATCTTCTTGCCCACGCGGTTGGCGTGTTCGACCAACAGTACGCGCTTGCCGCGTCGGCCCGCGGTCAAGGCGCACATCAGCCCGGCCGCGCCGCCGCCGATGACCAGCACGTCGTGGCTGTGGCTCATCGACTACTTCGCCGCCTGGCGCACCAGGGGCCGGACCTCCACGGTCACGTCGCCGCCCAGGACTTGCACTTCGCCATCCTGGATCATCACATTCAGGCGCATGGTGCGCGCCATCAGGGCGGTGAGCGCGGCTACGGTTTCGGCGGCGATGTCGATCACGGTCAGGTTGCTGCTGCGCGCCAGTGAGTTCGAGTTCTTTTCCCACCAGATGTCCGCGCTGCGGCCCGAATAAGTGACCACGACCGCCCGGCGTGCGCGGCCGCAGGCCTTGCGGATGCGCGCTTCCTCAGGCTGGCCCAGGTCGATCCACAGGTCTATTTCGCCGGTGAGTTCCTTCAGCCAGAGATCCGGTTCGTCGTCCTGGCTGAGGCCGCGGCCGAATTCCAGCCGTTCCTCCGCGAACAGGGCGAACGCCAGCAGCCGCACCATCAGGCGTTCGTCGGTTTCGGAAGGATGCTGGGCCACGGTCAGGTTGTGCGTGGCGTAGTAATGGCGGTCCAGGTCGCTGATCTGCAACTCGGCCTTGACCACGGTGGATTTGAGCGCCATGGAGGTGCCTGGGGGAAAGGTCGGCCATGATACGGCCTTGTTCTGCGGAAGCCTCCTTGCCTTGTCTGATTCCATTGCCCTTGCCGAAGAAGCGGTCGCCAGCACGCTGCAGCTGCCGCCGGGCCAGTGGGTCACTTTGCTGGATGGGCTATGCGCCCGTTTCCCGCGCATCGGTCGCGGGCAATGGCAGGACCGTTTCGCGCGTGGCCGGGTGCTGGACGCGGAACGGCGGGTGCTGTCCGCCGATGCGCCTTATCGGGTGGGCCAGACCATCCTTTATTTCCGGGAAGTCATCGACGAACCAGGGATTCCCTTCGAGGAAACCATACTGCACGTCGATCAGCACCTGGTAGTGGCCGACAAGCCGCACTTCCTGCCGGTGGCGCCTACTGGCAGGCATGTGCGGGAAACGCTGCTTACCCGGCTGGTCGACCGCCTGGGCATCAAGGAACTGGTGCCGTTGCATCGCATCGATCGCGATACGGCTGGCCTGGTCCTGTTCTCAGCCGATCCAAGCAGTCGTGGGGCGTACCAGGATTTGTTCCGCGAGCGTCGGATCGAAAAACGCTACGAAGCGGTGGCGCCGGCGCTGCCTGGGTGCGTTTTTCCCCTGTTGCGCGAGACACGTTTGGTCAAGTCCGAGCCCTTCTTCCGCATGCAGGAAGTGGAGGGCGACGCCAATGCACGGACCCGGATCGAGGTCCTGGCAGCCGAAGGGGATTGGTGGCGGTATGCGCTGTTCCCGGTCAGCGGCCGCAAGCACCAGCTCAGGGTGCATATGGCCGCACTGGGCGCGCCGATCCTGAACGATCCGTACTACCCGGGGCTGACAGCCCAGGGCCCGGATGACTACTCCCGGCCGCTGCAGTTGCTGGCCAGGGGGCTGTCGTTCGTGGACCCGCTGAGCGGGCTGGAACGGGAGTTCGAGAGCCGGAGGGAGCTGGAGGCGGGTGCCTAGCGGCCGCCGGAAGAGGGGTCGGAACCGGCGGGCGGCGCATCTTCGGCCTGTCCGGGCTCCCGCGTGGCCTGCTTCTTGGCCAGTTTCTCGTCCTGCTTCTTCTTCTTGGCGATCTCGCGTTGCTTCTTCTCGAACGAATAATTGGGCTTGGCCATGGGCTTCTTTCCGGGAGGGGCCCCCAGTTTAGGCCAAACCGGCCCCGGGCCGGGCGTGGTCAGGTCAGGGACGGCAGGGCTGGGGGGATTGGCTTTTACCTTAAAGGTGTGTAGTGTGCCAGGCACTGTGTTTGCTTGGGTCACCGTAAATCGTGGCCTGATGCAGTCGATCCAAAACGATCAGCTACATCTTTCCGCTTTGCTTAACACCTGCAACTCAGTCTCGGCCCGGGGTCCCCGGCCGTGATTTTTTTCATCCGTTTCAGGAGTTTCAAAGATGTCTGACCGTCAAACCGGTACCGTCAAGTGGTTCAACGATGCCAAGGGCTTTGGCTTCATCACCCCGCAGAGCGGCCCGGACCTTTTCGTGCATTTCCGCGCGATCCAGGGTTCCGGCTTCAAGTCGCTGCAGGAAGGCCAGAGCGTGAGCTTTGTCGCCGTGCAGGGCCAGAAGGGTATGCAGGCCGACGAAGTGCAGCCGCTGTAATAGCGACCGCATAGCTCGTTACCGACGCCGGGGCTTGCCCCGGCGTTTTTGTTTGTGCGGCAGCAATCCGCACGGCCGGCGCGTAGCCTGTACCGATGAAATCGCTGCTTTTCGACAACCGCTTCATCGCCGATCTCCCTGCGGACCCCATCTCGGGTCCCGGCTTGCGCGAAGTGCGCGATGCCCTGTATTCGCGGGTGGCCCCGACCCCGGTCGCGGATCCGCGATTGCTGGCCTGGTCCCGCGAAACCGCGGCCCTGCTGGACCTGGACCAAGCCGATATCGCCACGCCGGAGTTCGCCCAGGTGTTCGGCGGTAACGCCTTGCTCGAAGGCATGCAGCCCTACGCCGCCAATTACGGTGGCCATCAATTCGGGCATTGGGCTGGGCAACTAGGCGACGGGCGTGCCATTTCCCTGGGCGAAGCGATCAACACCGCCGGCCAGCGCTGGGAGTTGCAGCTGAAGGGCGCGGGGCCCACGCCGTATTCGCGCCATGCCGATGGCCGCGCGGTCTTGCGCTCCTCGATCCGCGAATTCCTGTGCAGCGAAGCCATGCACCACCTGGGTGTGCCGACCACGCGCGCGCTGAGCCTGGTGGCGACCGGCGAAGCGGTGATGCGAGACATGTTCTACGACGGGCATCCGAAGGCCGAACCCGGTGCGATCGTCTGCCGGGTCGCGCCCTCGTTCCTGCGTTTCGGCAACTTCGAATTGCCCGCCTCGCGTGGCGAACTGCCGTTGCTGCGGCAACTGGTGGACTTCACTATCCGCCGCGATTTCCCGGAATTGCAGGGTGAAGGCGAAGCGCTATATGCGCGGTGGTTCGCCAGCGTCTGCGAACGCACCGCAGTCATGATCGCGCACTGGATGCGGGTCGGCTTCGTGCACGGGGTGATGAATACCGACAATATGTCGATCCTTGGCTTGACCATCGACTACGGCCCGTATGGCTGGATCGACAACTACGATCCCGACTGGACTCCCAATACCACCGATGCACAGGGGCGTCGCTACCGTTTCGGCTGGCAGGCGAAGATCGCCTATTGGAACCTGACCCGGCTGGCCGCGGCGCTTTCCCCACTGTTCGCGAGCCCCGAACCGTTGCAGGAAGGTTTGCTGCGTTATCGCGAAGCCCATGCCGCTGCCGAGCGCGAAAACATCGCGCGCAAGCTGGGCTTGGCGGAATGCCGCGACGACGACGTCACGTTGATGGAGGAACTGCACGCGCTGCTGCAGGCAGGGGAGGTGGACATGACGATCTTCTTCCGCAACCTGGCCGAGGTGGACCTGGTCGAACCGTGCCTCGTGCCGCTGGAAGATGCTTTCTACGACGCGGGCAAGCGCGACGCGATCGAGCCCGGGTTACTCGACTGGCTGCAACGCTATGCACGACGAACGGGGACCTACCTGCTGGATGCGCAAGCGCGGAAGGCCCACATGGACGCGGCCAACCCGTGTTATGTGCTGCGCAATTACCTGGTCCAGCAGGCGATAGACCGGGCCGAGGCCGGCGATGAGTCCGGGATCGCCGAGTTGCTGGAAGTGATGCGACGGCCTTACGACGACCAGCCGGGCAATGAACGCTTCGCGCAACGGCGACCCGACTGGGCGCGCGACCGGGCCGGATGCTCGATGCTGTCCTGCAGTTCCTGACGTTTCGGTGTTTGTGGGAGCGACGTGAGTCGCGATAGAACGTTCGAGGGAAAGCCATCGCGACTCACGTCGCTCCCACAGTGCAGTTCTCGACTCAGATCTTGCGCACGCGGAAATTCTTGCCCTTGATGCGGCCTTTGTCGAGCCGCGCCAGCGCATTGTTGGCCTGGTTGCGCACGATGGCCACGTAGGAACGGGTGGCGAAGATGTCGATCTTGCCGATGGCGCTGGCTGGAAGGCCCGCGTCTCCGGTCAGCGCGCCGAGGATGTCGCCAGGACGCAGCTTGTCGGTGCGTCCGGCGTCGATGCGCAGGGTCGCCATCGCCGCAGGTGGGGCACTGCGTGCGGCTGGAGCGACCGCGATTGGCTTCTTCCAGCGCAACGGCGCGCCTTGCCGTTCTTCGAGCGCATGCGCACGTGAGATCTCGCGCGGGGTGACCAGGCATAGGACCTGGCCGCTGTTGCCAGCGCGACCGGTACGGCCAATGCGATGTACATACACATCCGGATCGGTCGGCAGCTCGTAATTGATCACGGTGGCCAGTTCGTCGATGTCCAGCCCGCGCGCGGCCACGTCGCTGGCCACCAGCACGTTGCAGCTGCGGTTGGCGAAGCGCACCAGCACCTCATCGCGGTCGCGCTGCTCCATGTCGCCGTGCAGGGCCAGCGCGGTGAAACCGAAGTGCTTCAGCGACTCGGCCACTTCGTCGACGTCGCGGCGGGTATTGCAGAACACCACGCTGGATTCGGGGCGCTGCTCGAACAGCAATCCGGCCAGGGTGGTCTGCTTGCGCGACAGTTCCACTTCGTAGAAAGTCTGCTCGATCGCCGGCTGCTCGGCCACGGCGCCGGAGGTGACTTCAAGTGCGTCGCGCATGGTGTTGCGGCCGATTTCGCGGATGGCCTCGGGGAAGGTCGCCGAGAACAGCAGCGTCTGCCGCTCCTTCGGGGTCTTGCCGACGATTTCCCGGATCGCTTCCTCGAAGCCCATGTCGAGCATGCGGTCGGCTTCGTCCAGTACCAGCGTGCGGATGCCGCCCAGGTGCAGGACTTTCTTGCGCATCAGTTCCTGGATGCGGCCGGGGGTGCCGACGACCACGTGCGGGTCGTGGGTCAACGAGGCCAGTTGCGGCGCCAAGGGCATGCCGCCGGTCAGCACCAGCACCTTGAGGTTGGGAATGCCGGAAGCCAGCTTGCGCAGTTGCTTGCCGACCTGGTCGGCGAGTTCGCGGGTGGGACACAGCACCAGTGCCTGGGCGCGGATCAGTCCCGGGTCGAGCCGGTGCAGCAGGCCCAGGCCGAAGGCGGCGGTCTTGCCGCTGCCGGTGGGCGCCTGCGCGATCACGTCACGCCCGGCGAGGACCGCAGGCAGGCTTTCAGCCTGGATCGGGGTCATCTGCGTGTAGCCGGCGGCTTCCACGCCCTGTTGCAGCCCGGGCGACAGGCCCAGGCTGGCGAAGTCTTTATCGTTCTCGGTCATACGCCATGATCGCAGCATCGCGCTGAACTGCGTAGGCCTTGCGACGGATGCGCGGAGGATTCAGTCCTCGAGTTCGACGAAATCCCGTTCGCGCAGGGCCAGGAAGGCCCAGAACGGCACTTCGCGCGCCGCCCATGCCCGATTGGCTTCGTCCAGGATGCTGACCAGCATGTCGAAATCCTCTTCGTCCTCGTGGTGCAATTCGCCGGCCCCTTCGAACAGCAGCACATAGCCTCCGGCGGGCATCCAGTTGAGGTCGCGGAGGCAGTCCGACAGCGCATCCCAGTTGCGGCTGGAGGTGGTCGGGAATTCCATGGCCACGGCGATGCGCAACAGCAAGGTGGCCTTGTTGGCGCAACCCATCAGGTCGACAGGGCAGGGCAGCAGGCCGGCATCGCGCGCGGCCGCGCCCAGCACGTCGAGATCTTCGTCGGTGACGAAGAAAACGCCGGCGCGCGCGGGGTCGTCCAGGCCCAGGTCAAAGCCGGACTGGGTCATCGCGTCACCTGGAAACTGCGGAACGTGTCGTAATGGTCATCGGTGTAGTAGTACACAACAGGCGGTTGCCCGCCGGTGATGATGCGGCGCGTGCCGCGATGGTCCAGGCCGGGGGTATCCACGGTGTATTCGTGGTAGTAGCCGCGTGGTTTTCCGGGCAGGCGCCGTTCGCGATTGCCGAACACGCTGCCGTCCTGCGGATGCGGGAAAGGTCCGCCGCGTGCGATCAGGCGCAGCGTCTCGTGCGCTTCCGGGGGCAGGAAGGCGGGTAGGGCGTCGTCGCGTGCCCCGGTGCTGGTCCTGCTCTCGCCTTCCAGGCCAGGCAGTGGCAACGGTTTACTTTGCCTGCCACTGTCGGAACTTGCCGATGGCGTGGTTTCTTGCGCAATCGTTGGCTTCTGCGTTCGTTGCTGCTGCCAGAACCAGCCGGCAAGCAGCACGACCAGGACCAGGGCGATGAGCCCAGGCTTGCGTGCGGTGGATCGGTTGCGGGAACGGGAGCGACGGGTCATCTGGTTTTCATTCCTGCAGGAAGCGGCCGCAGCCGGTGTAGGTCTTGTCGCCGACGTTGAGCTTCGCGGAGACCGGATAGGTCTCATCGCTCATGCCGTCGCTGCAATCCCCACGCTGCAGTTGCAGTTTCACTTCAACGCCATCGCCAGTCGTGCCCACGTAACCCGTGGCTCCAGCGAGCAGCTGTGCATGTGCGACGTCGATCTTGCGCTCGCCGTAATCCAGTTCGGCATGCAATGCGGGAGTTTCACCGGCATCGATCTCGACCAGCCAGCCCGGCTCATTGCCGACGCCACGGAAGGCGATGCCGCGCGTCCTGGCTTGTTCCCAGGGCGAAGCCTGTGCAGTTGCGGAGGTTGATGGTTCCACAGGTGCCGGAACGGGCTCGGTGGAAGACGGCTTGTCCGAAGTACAAGCGGACAGCGCGATGGCACCGATCAGGAGCAGGGCACGTACATTCATGCGGATATCCTCGGGGGAAAGGAGTGCGCGGGAAGGATCGGCATGGTCGCCCGGCAACGGCCGGTAGTAAAGTGCCGTCATTCACAGTCGAGTGTTGCCATGTCCGACCCCGACCCGCGTATCGATGCCTACATCGCGAAAAGCGCCGACTTCGCCCAGCCCATCCTGCGGCACCTGCGCAGCCTTGTGCATGAGGCTTGCCCGCAGGTGGAGGAAAGCATCAAGTGGGGTGCGCCCTCTTTCGGCCATGCGGGTGGAATCCTGTGCGGGATGGCGGCGTTCAAGCGGCACGTCTCCTTCGGTTTCTGGAAACATGCGCTGGTGATGGGCGAGGGCGTCGAACGCGACGGCATGGGCAGCTTCGGCAAGATGACTTCCTTGTCCGACGTGCCGTCGAAGAAGGCGATGACCTTGCTGATCCACAAGGCCATGCGCTTGAACGAGCAGGGTGTGAAAACGCCCGCGACGCGCAAGACTGCCGCTCCGCGCGTACCGCTGGAAATACCCGAAGACCTGCTTGTCGCCCTGATCGGGAACCGCAAGGCAAAAAAGACTTTCGACACTTTCAGTCCCAGTGCCCGTCGCGAATACGTGGAATGGGTTGTCGAAGCCAAGCGCGAGGAAACCCGGCAACGCCGCATCGCCCAGGCAGTGGAGTGGATGGCGGAAGGAAAGCAACGCAACTGGAAATACCAGAATTGTTGAGGGCGCTTGTGGAAGGGGCGTCAGCCCCGATGCTCTCCGTCAGAGTCCGTCGGGGCTGAAGCCCCTCCTGCAATTCAGTCTTTGCCAGCGGATTGGAAACGCAGGATCGCAAGCATGCCGTAATGGTCCGATGCCCAGATGCCGTCGGCATCGGTCTGGTTGAAGATGATTTTCGATGAAACCGGAGTGAACTCGCCGCGCTGGTAGAAGATGTGGTCGATGCGTTTTGGCGCGTAGTACTTCAGGTTCAAGGTGCTGCTGGAAACCGGGTCGACGTCGGGATGCTGGCTGCCGTACGTGTCGATGAAGCCGCCGCGCAATGCGGTCAGTTCCGGGGAATCCGCAATCGCATTGAAATCGCCGGCGACGATGCTGGCAATGCCTTCGGAGCTCGCGGCGATGTACTGGAGCAGGTCGGCCACCTGTTGCGCGCGGATCGGTCCGCCCTGGTCGGTCCAGTGCAGGTGGGTGACGTAGACATTCAGCGCACGCCCGTCCAGGTCGATGCGCAACAATCCTGCCGTTCGACTGTCGTCCAGCGGGCGCAGGCGTTCTTCGCCCCGTAGCAGAATGGGATGGCGGGTGAGGATCGCGTTGCCGTAGCGCATCGGCTTGCCGACCGGATCGGTGCTGATGAAATGCCAGGCGTATCCCAATTGCCCGGCCAGCCATTCGGCCTGGTTGACCAGGCCTTCGCGCTGGATCACTTCCTGCAGTGCGATCACGTCGGGCTGCTCCTGCTTGAACTCCTCGACGATCTGCACGCGCCGTCGAGGCCAGTCGTCCTTGTCGTGGTAGAGGTTGAGGGTGGCGATCTTGAGCGTGCCTTGCTCCGGGGCGTCGGTTGCGGACATGGTCCGGCATCCATTCAGGAGGATGAGCAGGAAGACACAGGAGATGAAGTTTTTCATGTTGTGTAACCCACTCATCCAGCCTTGATCATCAATCCGGAATCGCATCGGTCCGCATCACCGGGTACAGGTTGTAGCGCTCATCCCAGGAAGAATGCAGTCGATAGAAGAAGTCGAGGCGCGCCTGCGGGTCCTTGGCGAACGCCGCGTCCTCGGCGACGCGCTTCTCGAACCGCGCCTTCAATGCGGGATCCTTGCCCAGCATCTCCCGCGCCACGTCTTCGGTCACGTAATCCTCCATGTATTC
>JBOHXX010000036.1:0-15630 GCA_050737675.1 Pseudoxanthomonas sp. | reverse complement strand
GACAGGCACAATGCCGTGCCTTCCGTGCAGTGGGGATCCGGCCAGGCGTTACGTCTGATCTTGGCGGCTCCTCAACCCACCAGGGTCCACGAGCCTGCGTCCTTGACTCAGACATCCGTCTCCTCGGCATTGCTCCGTCCAGTTTGCCCAGTGAACAGGCCTGACAATTTGTTCAAGCCGAAGCGGCTTCGCGGCTCAGCTTGATTCTGGCGCTGGTCTATGTCCGCCCGTGGCCCTGGATCCAACCGATCGACCCAAAGCGGTCCCGGGCTACGGCATCGCCGTGTTGCGCGCGGCGAACTCGCGAGCCGCCCAATCCAGGAACACCCGTACCCGCGGCGAGAGTTGGCGATTGCGTGGATACATCAGGTTTACCGGCATCTCCGGTGGTGGAAATCCCTGCAGTACGGCAACCAGATTTCCACGTCTTAGATCGTCTTCAATGTGGAAGTAGGGCATCTGCGCGATGCCGAGGCCAAGGCGCGTCCCGTCCCGGTAACTCTCGGGACCGGTTACAGTCAATGTCGTTGCCGTCGACACGCTGCGAATGTCGCCGGCCACAATGAATTCAAGCGGGCGAATATTCCCGGTGGTCAGCGAGCGCATTCCGATCATGCGATGGCCTTCAAGCGCGTCTATCGATTCCGGTTTTCCGAAACGCTCCCAGTACCCAGGCGACGCACAGGTAAATCGAACCAGCTTGCCCACCGGGCGCGCGACCATGTCGCTGTCCGGCAGGCGGCCGAAGCGAAGCACGCAGTCCACTCCCTCATGCACCAGATCGACCCATCGGTCGCTTTCGCTCATCGACAGTTCGATGCCGGGGTACTGGGCGAAGAAGGACGGCAGCGCCGGCATCAGGAAGTGGCGCGCCAGGGTGCCCTGGACCTCCACGCGCAATCGGCCCTTGGGTACGGCGTCGCCGAAGGCGCCTTCGGCATCTTCGATGTCGTCCAGGATCGAGAGGCAGCGCCGGTAATACGCTTCGCCGTCCAGGGTCGGACTGACCACCCGTGTGGTGCGCTGGAGCAGGCGCACACCCAGGCGCTCTTCAAGCTTCCGGACCACCTGGGTAACGGTCGACCGTGGCACGCCGGTGTCGTGGGCGGCGGCGGTGAAGCTGCGCCGCTCGACGATCCGGACAAACAGTTGCATGGCGGCCAGTCGGTCCATTCGTCCCTATTGTTCGTTTAGATAAAACAGTAATACCAATAATAACCTGATTATCTTTGTATTGGCCGGGTCCATTCTCCTTCCACCCGCCAAGCACGGCCGGGCCAACCAAGGAGAACCCCATGACTCAAACCAACATCAACCGCGTGGCCATCGTCACCGGCGCCTCGCGCGGCATTGGCTCGGCCATTGCCACCCGCCTGGCGGCCGACGGTTTCACGGTGCTGGTCAATTTCGCCGGCAATGCCGCCGAAGCCGAGGCGCTGGTCCTCAGGATCGAAAGCGCCGGCGGAAAGGCCATCACGGCCCAGGCCGATGTCAGCGACGCAAGCGCGGTGGCCCGGATGTTCGACGCGGCGGAGGCGGCCTTCGGTGGCGTCGACGTGCTGGTGAACAACGCCGGCATCATGAAACTGGCGAACCTCGCCGACAGCGATGACGCGCTGTTCGACAGCCAGGTCGCCGTCAACTTGAAGGGCAGCTTCAACACCCTCCGCCAGGCCGCGCGCCGGCTGCGTGATGGCGGACGCATCGTCAACCTGTCGTCCAGCGTGGTCGGCATGTACCAGCCCGGTTATGCGGTGTACGCCGCAACCAAGGCCGGCGTTGAAGCGATGACGCATGTGCTTGCCAAGGAATTGCGCGGCCGCGACATCACGGTCAACTCGGTGGCCCCCGGTCCGACCGCGACCGACCTGTTCCTCAATGGCAAGCCGCAGGAAGTGGTCGGTCGCCTGGCAAAGCTCGCACCGCTCGAGCGCCTGGGCCAGCCCGGCGACATCGCGGCCACGGTCGCCTTCCTCGCCGGCCCGGATGGCGGCTGGATCAACGGCCAGACGCTGCGCGCCAACGGCGGAATCATCTGATCCGCAGCCGAACCACACCCCAGTTTCGATCCCATCCAAAGGAGAGTTCGTCATGAGCAAGACCATCCTGATCACCGGCGCATCCAGCGGCTTCGGCCGCATGACCGCCGAGGCCCTGGCCAAGGCCGGCCACGTTGTTTATGCCTCGATGCGCGATACCACGGGTCGCAACGCACCGCAGGTCGAGGCGATCGCCAGGTTCTCGAAGGATCTCGGCGTCGACCTGCGCACGGTGGAACTCGACGTGCAATCGCAGGACTCCGTCGACATCGCCATCGCGAAAGTCATCGCCGATGCCGGTCGCATCGACGTGGTCGTGCACAACGCCGGCCACATGTCGTCGGGTCCGGCGGAGGCGTTCACTGCGGAGCAATTCGCGCATCTATACGACGTGAACGTGCTCAGCGCCCAGCGGGTGAATCGCGCGGCGCTGCCGCACCTGCGTGCGCAGAAGCAGGGCCTGCTGGTCTGGATCTCGTCCAGCAGCTCGGCCGGTGGCACACCGCCCTACCTCGCGCCGTATTTCGCCGCGAAGGCGGCGATGGATTCGATGGCCGTGCAGTACGCGCGCGAACTCTCGCGCTGGGGCATCGAGACCTCGATCATCGTGCCGGGCGCCTTCACCGGCGGCACCAACCACTTCCTGCACGCCGGCAAACCCGCCGACGCCGCGCGTGAAGCGGAGTACGAAGCCGGTCCGTACCAGGGCTTTCCGGAGCAACTGCAAAGTGCCTTCGGCGCGATCATTCCCGCGGATGCAGATGCCTCGCAGGTCGCCACGGCGATCGTCGACGTGGTCGCCGCGCCATTCGGCAAGCGCCCGTTCCGCGTGCACATCGACCCCAGCCAGGACGGCGCCGACGTCGGCTTCACCGTGCTCGACCGCCTGCGCGCCGAGATGTTGCATCGCGTCGGCCTGTCGGACCTGCTGAAGCCGAGAGTGCTCGCCTGATCGGCATCCACGCGAGGCAAGGAATTGGCCATGCACCCGATGTTCGTGCGTCTCGCTTTCGGTTGGCTTGCGCTTGGCGGCGGGATGCATTTCGCCGTTGACGTGGCCCCGCGGTATTTCCGGGGAACGCGGGCACCCGGCCCGGAGACCTCTCTCTACTACGGACCGAATACGGCACTCGCGCTGGGCCAGGCCTTGTTCGGCCTGCCCGGGTTGCTCGTGGCCCATCATGCGATGGCCATCTCCACGTAAGACCTTGGCTCGGAGCTGTCCGCCAGTGGCGGGGAGCGTGCCAGTTTTGATTTCCGGAATCCCGCAAAGGCCTTCCCGAAGGCAAAAAAACCATTCGGGAATAGCGAATCGCTCTTGCGGAAGACAAAAAAGCCTTTCCGGAATCCCTGATTTGCCTTCGCGAAAGGAAAATAACCATTCCGGAAAGCAAAATTGCTGCATCGGAACGGCTTTTTTGCCTTCCGTTGATCAGATTTTCATCAACGGAATGGCTTTTTTGTATTCCGGAAGACAAAAAAGCCTCACCGGAAGACTAATCAGCTTCAACTCCGGCCTGTTCCAGCAGCCAGCTGCGCAGGGTCTGGAAGCCGGGGTGCTGCCGGCTGCGCTCGGGGTAGACCAGGTAGTGGGCGAATTCCGCCTTCAGGCGCTTGCGGGTGAGCGGGACCAGGCGGCCGCTGTCGATCAGCGGCTGGGCCAGGGTCTGCCGGGCCAGGGCGATGCCCAGTCCCTGGGCGGCGGCCTGGTGCAGGGTTTCGGTGTCGTCGAACACCGCGACATAACGCGCCGGCGCGGTGCCGCCGAACGCGGCGAACCAGTCGCGCCAGCGGTCGGCCGGATCGCCCAACAGCGGCAGCGTCGAAATCGCCGCCAGCGACGGCTTGCCGTGCCTGGCGATGAAGTCCGGACTGGCCACCGGCGTGATCCATTCGTCGAACATGAATTCCGCGGTGACTCCGGGCCAGCGGCCGCCGCCGAGGCGCAGCGCGGCGTCGACTGGTTCGCGTTCGAAGTCGACCACGTGCGTGCTCGACTGCAGGCTAAGGCCCAGCTCCGGATGCCGCGACAGGAATTGTGGCAAGCGCGGCACCAGCCAGGCGGTGCCCATCGACGGGATCAGGCTCAGGGTCAGCGCGTTGCCGGTGCGCGTGCCGAGCCGGCGCAGGGCATGTTCGATGGCATCGATCGGCCCGGCCACCGCATCGAACAGGCGCTGGCCCTGCGGGGTCAGCACCACCCCGCGCGGACCCCTCGCCAGCAGCTGCTGGCCGACACGTTCCTCGAGCAGGCGCATGCGATGGCTCAGGGCGCTGACGGTGAGGTGCATGGCCTCGGCGGCGCGGGTCAGGTTGCCCAGCCGCGCGGCGATCACGAAGGCGTCGATCTGGTCCAGCGGTGGTCGGCCCATCTTGAATCTGCCTCAACTCTCAGTTGCGGAAGTTTCGCTTTTTCAGTCTGGAGGATGGGCCTAACTTGTCACTCGTTCAAGCCGGATGGGCCGGCGAGGAGCAGACCATGAAGACCAGCACCTACAACTCCTGGTGGCGGGAAATGGGCGCCATCAGCCGCGGAATGATGTTCATCCAGGGTCATATCGCCACTTCGTTGGCGGTCGAAAGCATAGACAAACCCTTGCCTGCGCCCCCCGCGCTGGCGTCCGGATCGTCGTCGTCGAAGCCCCTCCAGCATCGCCGCCGCATTCCCCGCGGCCTCCGGGTAAAAGCCACCCGGTTCCTGCACGACCTCGAACTGCTTGGCGGTCGGTCGATGCTCGCCGGCCACAACGACGACATCGACGAACCGTTCCCGCAGTTGCACCGCCGTCGCCTTGTCGCGTCGCGGGATTCCGGGCCGAGCCGACGTGGCGGAAACCTGCAACCGGAGACCTGCGCGACCTGTTGAGACAAGAACGGATCGCGGGGTTCGAATCCATGGAGCCAGCCTCATGAATAGCAAGCTCGTTTACCTCCTCCTCACCACCACAGCTCTGCTGGCGATGGCCAGTGCTTCGGCGCCGGGGAGGAATCCGTCCGCCGCCGCGCCCACCTTCAGCCGCACCACCGAATTGCCTGCGGTCAGCGTCCGTCCCGCCGCTGAAGATGCCGCCTGGTACCAGGCCCACAAGATCGTCGACCTTGACGCCATCCTCGTGCGTCCGGACACCAGGGACCTGGCCTTGTTCGTGGCCGACACCGTGCGCACCCTCGACTGCCTGTGTTGATCGGGAGCACAGGGTGATCGCGCGTCTATGGCACGGCGCCACGCTTGCCGAAAAATCCGGGCAATACCTTGCCTTCCTGCAGGCGCGCGCGGTGCCGGACTACCGCGCGATCCCGGGCAACCTGTCGGTGGACATCCTCCATCGCACCATGGGCGCGATCACCCATTACCTGATCGTGACCCGCTGGGAGTCGCAGGAGGCGATCGCCGCGTTCGCCGGCACCGACATCGCCAGGGCCAAGTATTACCGGGAGGACGTGGATTTCCTACTGGAGTTCGAGCCGACGGTCGAACATTACGAAATATCGGTTGTCTGAAACCTTGCCCGTGCGGGGTGGTCTCGTGTCATTGCGTGGCGTGGAAGCGAACCCGCGCGATGCCGTAAGGACTGAATGGCACCGTGGTCTGCCAGCCGCCCCCATCGATCTTGACCCCGGTATCGAGAGCCTTGGGATGCAGGTAAACCACCAGGTATCGCGCCGCGTGCAACTTGCCCGACAACGCTTCGGTGCCATCGAGGCCGGAACTGACCATCCGGCTGTTGTAGTTCGCATCGGGTAGCGGGTCGTCCAGGACCACGCCGAAGGCTTCATCCAGGTACAAAAGCGAGGGCAGGACTATGGTGGATTCGTAATAAGTCATCCCACCCTTGGAGTCGGATGCATATTGCAATACGGAAGCGCCTTGTGGAATAGCGATGCAATAGGCCGCGGCGGCCACCCCGTTGGGGAGCGACAGCACGGATGTTGCGGGTTGGAAATCCAATTTCACCCACTGGCCGATGGCGGGGCTACGGGTGCATGCGGCCTGACCCGAAAATGGCACTGGCCGCGAGATCGCCAAGGAATAGGCCTCCTTGCTCTTGGCGTGCTCCGCCGTCCTTTTGACTTCCATGGCGGAGCAGCCCGCAAGCAATGCGCACACCAGGACAATTCCACCGCGCAAAGAATTCCCGACCATTCCAAGCTCCTCGACTGCTCAACGGTTGCGGGACGATGCTGGGTGACCCTCCAAAAAGCAAGAGCCGGCATGGCCGGCTCTTGGGTTTGGCCATCGGATGAAGATAGTCAGAGCTGCTTGATGATCTCGTCGGCGAACTCGCTGCACTTCACTTCGGTGGCGCCTTCCATCTGGCGGGCGAAGTCGTAGGTGACGCGCTTGTTGGCGATGGCCTTGTTGAGGCCGTCGATGACCGCGTCGGCGGCCTCGGTCCAGCCCATGTAACGCAGCATCATCTCGCCGGACAGGATCACCGAACCCGGGTTGACCTTGTCCAGGTCGGCGTACTTGGGCGCGGTGCCATGGGTGGCCTCGAACACGGCATGGCCGGTGACGTAGTTGATGTTGGCGCCCGGGGCGATGCCGATGCCGCCGACCTGCGCGGCGAGGGCGTCGCTCAAATAATCGCCATTCAAGTTCAGCGTCGCCGAGACGTCGTATTCCTTCGGCCGCAACAGGATCTGCTGCAGGAAGGCATCGGCGATCGCGTCCTTGATGACCAGGCCCGCGCCCGGCTTGCCTTCCGGGATCACGTGCCACGGACCGCCGTCCAGTTCCACCGCGCCGAAGAAATCGCGCGCCACCTGGTAGCCCCAGTCGCGGAAGCCACCTTCGGTGTACTTCATGATGTTGCCCTTGTGCACCAGGGTCACCGACTTGCGCTTGTTCTCGATCGCGTAGGCAATCGCGCTGTGGACCAGGCGTTCGGTGCCCAGGCGGCTGACCGGCTTGATGCCCAGGCCCACTTCCACGGTCATCTCGCGATGCGGCGCACCGATGCCTTCCAGTGCCTTCTGCCAGTCGTCGACCTGCTGCTGGGTGCCGAAACGGATCTTGCCGAACGGTTGCGGGAATTCCTTCTGGATGAAGTCCAGCACCTTCTGCGACTCGGCGCTGCCGCCGGCCCATTCGATGCCGGCGTAGATGTCCTCGGTGTTCTCGCGGAAGATCACCATGTCCACGTCGCCCGGACGCTTGACCGGCGAGGGCACGCCCTCGAACCAGCGCACCGGGCGCAGGCACACGTACAGGTCCAGCATCTGCCGCAGGGCGACGTTGAGCGAACGGATGCCGCCGCCGACCGGCGTGGTCAGCGGACCCTTGATCGAGACCAGGTAATCGCGGCAGGCCTGGACCGTGCTTTCCGGCAGCCAGGTGCCGTAGTTGTTGTTGGCCTTCTCGCCGGCGAACACTTCCAGCCAGTGGATCTTCCTGGCGCCGCCGTAGGCTTTCTCCACTGCCGCGTCGAGCACGCGCACCGAAGCGCGCCAGATGTCCGGACCGGTGCCGTCGCCTTCGATGAAGGGGATGATCGGGTGGTTGGGCACGTTGAGCTTGCCACCGGAAATGGTGATCTTTTCGCCACCTGCGGGCGGGGTGAGGACGGGTTCTGCCATGGAGTCGCTCCTGGAGTTGGGATGCGGCGCGCCGGGCGCGGAGGCGCGTGGCGCGGGGGACGGCGCAGTGGAAGCGCGGGACGCGCATTGTCGCGCTTTACGCCGGTCGGGGCAAAGTCCGGGCCGGCGCGCGGACGTAAGCTGCGGCTAGTATCGATAGGAGTCCACCATGACCCTGTTCGCCCAAACCCTGCTGGCCGCCATGACCATCGCCGCTTCTCTTTCCATGCCTGCGGTCGCCGCAGAAAACGCCGCCGTGACTCCGTCCTCGGCAGCGCCCTGCGACGGCGCGCAGCATCGCCAGTTCGATTTCTGGCTCGGCCGGTGGGAAGTCACCAACCCGGTCGGCCAGCTGGCCGGACGCAGCCGGATCGAAGCCATCCTCGGCGGCTGCGTGCTGCTGGAAAACTGGGACAGCCCCAGCGGCGTCTCCGGCAAGAGCTTCAATATCTTCAATGCCGCCACCGGCCGCTGGGAACAGTTCTGGGTCGATAACAGCGGTTCGCGCCTGCACCTGAGTGGTGGCATGCAAGGAGGAAGCATGGTGCTGAAGGGCATGCAGGACAAAGCCGATGCCAGGACTGGCGTGGTGCAGCGCGAACGCATCAGCTGGACGCCGAATGCCGACGGCAGCGTGCGCCAGCATTGGGAAACCTCGACCGACGACGGCAAGACCTGGAAGACCAGTTTCGACGGTCTTTATCGGCATCTGCCCGATGGATCCGCCAGGTAGCAGGCAAAAAAAAGGGCGCGGATTGCTCCGCGCCCCAACTTGCTCGCCTTGCGGGAAGATCGAAGAGCGATTCCCGCCTGCGCGGGAATGACGTGCGCGCAAAGGCCCGCGCTTGCGCGGGCGCGCTTACGTCACTTGACTTCGATTTCCTGGGTCATGCCGGCGGGCTGGCCGTTGACGGTCACGTCGACCTTGTACTTGCCGGCCGGCCATGCGTTGGCGTTGCTGAAGGTCACGTTGGTCGTGCCCGCATCTTCAGCCATCACATTGGCGGTCTGCTGGCCCGCAACCTGGCCGTCCTGGTAGGTCAGCTTGGCGTCGATCGCGGCATTGGCGGCGGTCGTCGCATCGGTCTTGACCGAGACGATGATCTTGTCCTTGGTGCCGAAGGTGCTCACGGCGGCGACCGACTTGTCGGCGGCGGCGGTGTTGCCGACGGTGATGCTGGTGGTGGCGACAGGCGACGGCGCCGGTTCCGCCACCGGGGCAGGTGCGGGCTCGGTGACTACTGGCGGCGCGACTACTGCTTCTTCCTTCTTCTTGCAGCCGGCCAGCGCAACGGTGCCGGCCAGGGCGACGATCAGGGCATAGGAGATGCGATTGAGTTTCATGGTGTCAGTCCTTGGATTGAGGAGGGAGAAAAGAAGCGATCAGGCGCTGGGTGCTTTCGGCGGCAACTTGATCACCTGGCCCGGGAAGATCCGGTCCGGGTCGTCGATCACGTCGCGGTTGGCCTCGAAGATCTGCTTCCAGGCGCTTGCGTGTCCCAGCTGTTCCTTGGCGATCTTGGAAAGGGTGTCGCCCTTCTCGATCGTGTACGTCGTCTCTCCGACGATCTCCTCGGTGCTGTCGACGCTCGCGGTCACGCCGGAGAAATCGGCGGCCTTCTGCTCGGTGCTGTCGACGCTGGCGGTCACGCCGGAGAAATCGGCTTTCTTTTCGGTGCTCATGCGGGGCTCCTCCCTGAGGGAGATTGATGTTCTGGGGACGCCAAATCTACACATGGAGTGTTAAGAATTCATCGCGTCCGGGTGAAACCGCGATTTCGCGTTCAGCCCGCTACTGGCGTGCTTCGCGCGCTGCCGAAGGCGGCGGGAACCCCGGGGTCGCCCGCCAGGGATTGATGTCCAGTCCGCCCCGGCGCGTGTAACGCGCCTCGATCGACAGCGCCTGCGGCCGGCATCGGGCCATGAGGTCGTGGAACATGCGCTCCACGCACTGCTCGTGGAATCCGGCATGGTCACGGAAGCTGACCAGGTAGCGCAGCAGGCCGGCGCGGTCGATGCGCGGCCCGCGATACGAGAACACCACGCTGGCCCAATCCGGCTGGCCGGTCACCGGGCAGTTGGACTTGAGCAGTTGCGAAACCAGCGATTCCTCGACCACTTGCGCCGGGTCCGCGGAAAGATGGGCGGGATTCGGCGGACCGTAATCGTCGATGTCGATATCCAGCGCGTCGATCGATTCGCCGCCTTCTCCTTCCGCCATCGGCGGCAGACCGAAGGCGACGGCCACGTCGGCGCCGGCACGCGCGGACAGGTCGAGGGCGATGCGTTCGCGCAGGGCTTCCTCGCTGTTGAAGCGCTCGGCGTTCAAGGAGTTGAGGTACAGCTTCAGCGATTTTGATTCGACCAGGTTCGGCGAAGCGCAGGGCACGGTGAAGGTGGCCGTGGCCACACGGGGCTTGCCACGCGCATCCAGCCAGCTGATCTCGTAGGCATGCCAGCGGTCGTGGCCGATGAACGGAAGAGCCTGCCCCGGACTTGATCCGGGGGCGTCGTCGGCGATGCCGATCTCGGCGCGGCCGGCGGCGCGCGGGATCGGGAACAGCAGGCCCGCGTCGTAGTGCGACGGATAGGCGACCTCGTGGCCGAGGCTGGAATCCTGGGGAGTATTCATGCGCGCATTTTAGCGGCGCGGACGTTATGGCGACGTAGGGTGGGCCTTGGCCCACCGCTCTTCGTTCCGACACCATCGCAACCGAAGGAACGGCGATGGTGGGCCAAGGCCCACCCTACCGTAATCCCAGGGGTCGTTACGATTGCCCGCCGTGCAGGTAATCCAGGCTCACCTGCATCAGCGCGCGGAAGCCGATGTCCAACGACGATTCGTCGAGCAGGAACTTCGGCGAATGGTTGCTGGGCGCGGTGGCCGGGTCGATGCCCTTGGAAGTCGAGCCGACGAAGAAGAACATCGACGGCACTTCCAGCGCATACAGCGAGAAATCCTCCGAACCCATCTGCAGCGGCGGCTCGTACACATTGTCCTTGCCGACCACCGCCTGCAGGCTGGGCAGCATGCGCGCGGTCAGCGCCGGATCGTTGACCGTGGGCGGGTTGCCGTCGTTCTCGTAGATATCGGTCTTCGCCGTGGCGCCATGCGCGGCCGCGGTGTGCTCGGCCACGTTGCGCAGGTCGGCGAAGATCTGCTGGCGCATGCCCAGGTCGAAGGTGCGGATGGTGCCGACCATTTCCACGTCGTCGGGAATGATGTTGTAGCGGATGCCGCCCTTGATCGCGCCGAAGGTCACCACCGCCGGCAGCCTGGCGATGTTGGTGCGGCGGCTGACGATGGTCTGCGCGGTGCCGATCAGGTCGGCAGCGGCGACGATCGGGTCGATGCCGTTCCACGGCGCCGAACCATGGGTCTGGCGCCCCGTCACCTTGATCGCGAAGCGGTCCGACGCGGCCATCAGCGGTCCGCCGCGCACCGCGATCTGCCCGGCCTGCACGCTGGAGAACACATGCAGCCCGAATACCGCCTCGGGCTTGAACTCCTTGAACAGTCCTTCTTTCAGCATCAGCGCAGCCCCGCCTTCTTCCGGCGGCGGCGCGCCTTCCTCGGCCGGCTGGAAGATCAGCATCACGGCACCCGGCAAGTCCGCGCGCATCGCCACCAGCGCTTCGGCCACGCCCATCAGGATGCCGGTGTGCGCGTCGTGGCCGCAGGCATGCATCACCCCGACGTTCTCGCCGCGATAGGTCGAAACGGCTTTCGAGGCGAACGGCAGGCCGGTCTGTTCGGTCACCGGCAGCGCATCCATGTCGGCGCGCAGGGCGATCTTCGGCCCGGGCTTGCCACCTTCGATGATCGCGACCACGCCATGGCCGGCCATGATTTTCGGCTGCAAGCCGAGTGCGCGCAGGTGCTCGGCGACCTTGGCCGAAGTGCGCTCCTCGCGGTTGGACAATTCCGGATGGGCATGGAAGTCGCGGCGCCAGGCGACGATCTTCGGATCGAGCTTGGTTGCGGCAGCGGCGACTTCCGCGCGTTGCGCGGGAGCTTCCTGCGCGTTCGCAGGAAAGACGAGGGCCATCGCGGCCAGCAGCGGGACGATCCGGACAGTGAAGGGCATCGACAGACTCCAAGGGGTTTGGGCGATGCTAACCCGCACCGCATGCCGGCGGGACATGGTGATCACTTATCATGGACAGGCTTCGCATTCCGCGCCCGATGACGGTGCTTGCGTCCTGCCCGTTACCTGCCCGGATGACCCCTTGGAAGAGCTCGGCCTCCAGATCCTGTTCCTGCTGTTCGCCGCCGGACTTCTTGCCGGGTTCATCGATGCCATCGCCGGTGGCGGCGGCATGATCACGATTCCGGCGATGCTGCTGGCCGGCATCCCGCCGCTGCAGGTGCTGGGCACCAACAAGCTGCAATCGCTGTTCGGCTCCGGCTCGGCCAGCCTGGCGTATGCGCGGCATGGCCATGTCGACCTGCGCGGACAATTGCCGATGGCGCTGACCGCGGCACTGGGTGCGGCATTCGGCGCGTTGCTGGCCACGGTGGTGCCGGGCGACGTTCTGAAGGCGGCACTGCCGTTCCTGCTCATCGGCATCGCCGTGTATTTCGGTTTCAAGCCCGATGCCGGCGAAGTGGACCGGCACCGGCGCATGAGCGCGACTGTCTTCGCGCTGACCTTCGTGCCGGTGATCGGCTTCTACGATGGCGTGTTCGGCCCGGGCACCGGTTCGTTCCTGATGCTCGGTTTCATCTCGCTGGCCGGCTACGGCCTGCTCAAGGCGACGGCGCATACCAAGTTCCTCAACTTCGGTTCCAACGTCGGCGCCTTCGCGGTGTTCCTGGCCTTTGGTGCGGTCCTGTGGAAAGTCGGGCTGGTGATGGGCGCGGGGCAGTTCCTCGGCGCGCAGCTGGGATCGCGTTTTGCGATGAAGCAGGGTGCCAGGATCATCAAGCCGCTGCTGGTGACGGTGTCGGTCGCACTGGCCATCCGCCTGCTCGCCGATCCGGCGCATCCGTTGCGGGTCTGGTTGAGCCTGTAGGCGCTGATCCCGGCGTGGTAATCGTAGGAGCGCCCCGTGGGCGCGGGCTCCTGTGGGAGCGGCGTCAGCCGCGAAGGCGGTAGTCCTGGGCCATCGATTTTCCCCGACTTGATTGGGCTCCCGTTCGCGGCTGACGCCGCTCCCACAAAGGCATCGCGCCCATGGGCGCTCCTGCATGAGGGAAGGGAATATCGACAGATCGCATGCGACTCGCCTTCCATGCCGCCGGCATGCGACGCTGCACCCGGACCGACCGGGGATGTCCATGAGCAATGATCCGAGTTCCAACAAGCCGCTGGAAGGCGACGCCGCGCTGATCCGCGCGGTCGGTTCGTTCGCATTGGCCGCGGCGGTGATGAACATCATCGTCGGCGGCGGCATCTTCCGCATGCCGTCGGCGCTGTCGGGGCAGGTCGGTATCGCCGCGCCGCTGGCGCTGGTCGCCGGTGCGCTGGCGATCATCCCGGTCGCGTTGTGCTTCGCCGCCATCGGCAGCCGCGCGGTCGCCACCGGCGGGCCCTACAGTTATCTCGGCGCCACCTTCGGCAGCTTCGCCGGCTTCGTCGCCGGGGCGCTGATGTGGATCAGCAATGTGACTTCCAGCGCGGGCGTGGCGGCGGCACTGTCGCTGCAGGTCGCCGGGTTGATGCCGGTATTCGAGATGCCGCTGGCGCGGGGACTGTTGTTGACCGGGGTGTACGCGGCGATCTTCGCGCTCAACGCCTTCGGGGTGAAGCTGGGCGCGCGCGCGATCACGGTGCTGGCGGCGTTGAAGCTGACCCCGCTGTTCCTGCTCGCCGGCATCGGTATGTTCTTCGTCGACTGGACGCGGGTGAGTTTCGATCCCAGCGCGGTGCCGTCATGGGCGGCGCTGGGCACCGGCATGGTGCTGGTGATGTTCGCCTACTCGGGCATGGAGACGGCGTTGGTGCCGTCGGGCGAATTGCGCGATCCCTCGCGCAACGTGCCGCGGGCGACGATGGTGGCGATCCTGCTGGTGGTGGTGCTGTACATGGGCTTGCAGGTCGTCAGCCAGGGATTGCTCGGCCCGGCGCTGGCCGACAGCGGCGTCCCCATCGCCGACACCGCGGCCGCGCTGTGGGCGCCGGGACGGATCCTGTTGCTGGTCACGGCGTGCATCTCGATGGCCGGGTTCCTGCTAGGCAACCTGCTTGGTTCGTCGCGGCTGCTGTTCGCGCTCGGGCGCGACGGTTACATGCCGCACGCCTATGGCCGGGTCAGCGCGACGCACCGCGTGCCGCTGCTGGCGCTGGCCACGCATGCGGGCTTCGCGTGGCTGCTGGCGCTCGGTGGCACCTTCGATGCGCTCGCGCTGATATCAGGCGGCGCGATCTGCCTGGTCTACGCGCTGGTCAGCCTTGCCGCGTGGCGTGGGCAGAAGACCGGCTTGCGTGAGCGCGGTGGCAAACCCTTCGTGTTGTGGGGCGGCCCGCTGGTGCCGCTGCTGGCGGTGGTGGCGATGGTATTGATCGTGACCACGCTGACCGGCAAGGAATGGTTGGCGATCGGGGTGGCACTGGCGGGGTTGGGGTTGGTGTATGGCGTGCTTCGTTGTTCTAAACGGCGTTAGGTAGGCGTAGCAACAGATAGACGTAGCAACTGGTAGGCTTACCTTATGGAAAGGCTAGAAGCATTCAATCCCGCGCGATTGCGATGGTGCATGGAAGATGCGCACATCAGCACGTCGCAACTCGCACGTGATGTCGGTATCGCTGAGGGCACTTTGAGTAGAGCCATTGATGGCAATCTTGGCTTGACCTTTATTCAGATCCAAAAGCTTGGAAAGTACTTCGGTCGCACTCCGTTGTTCTTTCTTGAAACCGGCGCAGCTGAGCCACAACAGATTCGTAGCCCACAATTCCGCACCCTTCTGAATCAACAACAAAACTTAGATCAGAAGATCAAGCGAATAATTCAGCTGGCCGAATGGCAACGGGAAGCCTATATCAGTCTTCTCCAAGAATTGGATCAGTTGGATTTTATCGAGTTCAACCCACCTGAACTTAGGGGTGCAGATCCAATCGCGGCCGCTCGCGTTGCGCGAGAATGGCTCGGAATTGAAAGCGAGCACACCTTCGAGCAATACAGGAATGCCATCGAAAGCCGCGGGGCACTCATATTCCGCACCAACGGCTACGCAGGAAAATGGCAGATTCCCAGCACGCACCCAACAATTGGCTTCAGCCTCTACCACACCCAGTATCCAATCATCGTAGTCCGCAAAGAGAATGCGGAATCGCGCCAGACATTTACCCTTGCCCATGAGCTTGGGCATCTGCTTCTGTTTCGCGAGAGCACAATAGATAGTGTTGAGAGCTTAAGTTCACACGCAAGGAAGGAAAGGCTAGCTAATGAGTTTGCTGGACACTTCCTTATTCCTCAAGATCGACTAAATCAGATCAACCATGGTGCTTTGCCTACGGACCCAGATGAGCTTGAGGCCGAGTTACAGGTCTATAGACGCCTTTGGGGCGTTAGCACTGATGTCATTCTCCTCCGGCTTATTGCTTCAAATCGGTTGCCCCAGATCGTTTATGACAATTTCGTGCGTTGGCGGGAGCGGCGTCCGGAAGAGACCGCGACAGGCGGTAGTCGCGAATGGAGGCATCGAGAGCCGCGGCACATTTTGGGAGACAACTACGTTCGCACTGTGCTGCAGGCCTTGGACACGAACAGGCTCACGCTCGTAAAGGCTTCGAAGTACCTGGACGATCTAAAGCTCACTGATATTAGGCAGTTGGAGCAGTATTATGCGGGTCATTGACGCATCGTCTCTGCTTCATGCTTGGGACAACTATCCCATTGGAAACTTCCCGTCCCTCTGGGATTGGATCTCAAATGAGATCTCCTCGAAAGCGATGCTTCTTCCTCGAGTGGCCTTGGAGGAGATAGGACATATCAGTCCAGATTGTAAGCAATGGATTGATGATATTGATGGCTTTGTCGTAACTGAGGTCGATAACTCAATTGTCAC
>JBOHXX010000035.1:0-16052 GCA_050737675.1 Pseudoxanthomonas sp. | reverse complement strand
ACACACGAGTGATCGCGGTGGGCATTTCCAACGGCGGCGGCGCGGTGCTGCGCGCGGCGGAACTGGACGGCGGCTGGCTCGATGCCGTGGTCGCGGGAGAACCCAACATCTACTTGCCGGCAGCCGGCAGCCGCACGCTTTACGACTACACCACCGAAGCTGCGTTGCTGATGCCATGCGCTTTGCTGCATCTTCCCGCCGACTCGTTGCCGCAGCCGCCAATGCGCGCCCAGGCCGAGCCGTTGTGGACGGCGCGCTGCACATCATTGAAGGGCGCCGGCCTGGTCAGCGGCGACGATACCGCCGCGCAGGCGAAATCCGCCTACGACCAGTTGCGCGCCAAGGGCTGGACCGACCAGGCGCTTGTTTCGGGCGTGCTCAGTGTCGGCTTCGATCTGTGGCGCGCGGTGGCCGTGACTTATGCGTCGGCCTATGCGCGCGCCGGCATCGGTGAGCATCCTTGCGGTTATTCGTTCGCCGCGCAGAACCCGGATTTCTCGCCGCGCGAGGCGACCGCGGCCGAGCGCAGCGCCTGGTTCGCCGACGGCAGTGGCATTCCTCCCGGCGCGGGCGTGGGCATCATCGACACGCAGCTCGCGCCACCGGATTTCACCCTGCTAGGGCTGCAATGCCTGCGCGGATTGCTGGATGCGGGCGACAGGACCGCCTTCGGCAGGGGACTGGCGGAAACCACCGCCGCATTGCCGCAGAAAGACCTGCCGATGGTGGTGATCCATGGCCTCGATGACGGCCTGGTGCCGCCTGCCTTCAGCAGTGCGCCGTATGTCGCTGCTTCCAAGGCCGCCGGACGCGAGGTCAGCTATTGGCAGGTGAAGCATGCGCAGCACTTCGACGGTTTCCTGGCGCTGCCGGCCTATGGCGCGCGTTATGTGCCATTGCTGCCGTACGTGTATGCCGCGCTGGATCAGGTTTCCGCGCAGTTGGATGGCAAGGGAAAACTGCCGGCCGATGCGGTGATCGAATCCAGCCCGCGCGGCGCCGGCGCGGTCGAAGCAGGGCAGTTCGCGATTCCCGTACAGCCCTGATCCTTGTAGGAGCGCCCATGGGGCGCCCCTACAGGTTGCCGGGTTCGCCTCGGTTTTGGCAGTCTGTGTCCTTCGACTAGTCAAGGAAACGACATGCCACGCCATTTTTCGATGCTGCGCGAGTTCCAACTGGCCGACTGGTTCACCCTGGGCAACGCCTTCTGCGGCACCGGTGCGGTATTCGCGGCGATGCGCTTCCTGCACGAAGGCGACGTACGCGACCTGATGATCGGCATGGCCCTGATCCCGCTGGCCTTCATCTTCGACGCGCTGGACGGGCGCATCGCGCGCTGGCGCAAGTCGTCCTCGACCCTGGGCCGCGAACTGGATTCGCTGGCCGACGTGATTTCCTTTGGCGTGGCACCCGCGGCGCTGGCCTATGCCTGTGGGTTGCGGGGCGGCTGGGACTGGGTGGTGCTCAGCTACTTCGTCTGCTGCGGGGTCAGTCGCCTGGCCCGCTACAACGTCACCGCCGAACAACTGTCGGACGAAGACGACAAGGTGAAATATTTCGAAGGCACACCCATTCCCACCAGCCTGGCATTGGTGATCCTGCTGGCCGTGGCCGCCGGGTCGGGCGCGATTGGCGAAGCGGTATGGTTTGGCGCGGTCCAGCTCGGCCCGTGGCTGCTGCATCCGCTGGTGCTGGTGTTCGCGTTGTCCGGCTCGCTGATGATCAGCAAGACCCTGCGCATTCCCAAGCCCTGATCGCCGCGCGCGGTAACGCGGACAAAACCGGCGATTGCTATGATCGGGCCCATGGCCTTGGAGGGTGGGTGATGGTGAAGTCGGGATTCGGCAATACGGGCGATTTCGAGGCGATGGCGCGGCAATACTGGAGCGCGTGGGGCGATGCGATGCGCCAGGGCGGCATGGGCGCGGCCGCAACGCCGCAGCCCGCACAGCAATGGCAACAGGCGGTCGACTGGTGGTCGCAGCTGTTGCCCGACGGCCGCAGCCAGGCCAACGACGCAGTGGGACGTTTCAACCAGCAGGCCAGCCAGTGGTTCGGGCAGATGCAGCAGGTCGCCGCTCAATTTGCCGGTCAGGACAGCAGCGCCAGGGAAGTGAGCCAGGCCTGGCGCCAGGCGATGGGCGCCAATGGCGACGGCAACCCCTTTACCGACTTGTTCAAGGCGATGCGCGGGCAGGGTGCGCATGGGATGGACGAGTGGCTGGACCAGGTCAAGCCTTACCTGGAAGGATTCCAGCAGCAGAGCCAGCGCTGGCAGCAACTGCCTGCCTTCGGTCAGTACCGCGAACACCAGGAGCGCTGGCAGGCGCTGCAACTTGCGCAGCAGGAATACCAGCAGCAGAGCGAGGTCTTCAATGCGCTGATGCTCAAGTGCGCGCAGCGCGCTTTCGAGGTGTTCGAGGACAAGCTGATCGCGCACGAGGAACCGGGCCGGCAGATCACCAGCGCACGGGCCTTGTTCGACCTGTGGATCGATTCCGCCGAGCAGGCCTATGCGGTCGTCGCCTTGTCGGCCGAATTCCGCAAGGTCCAGGGCGCGCTGACCAATGCGCAGATGCGCCTGCGTGCGGCTATCCAGCTGGAAGTGGAACACATGACCGGCTTGTTCGGCATGCCGACCCGGACCGAAATCGATTCGGCGCATCGCAAGGTCGCTGAGCTTGAGCGTGCGTTGCGACGTGCGGCTTCTGCTGCGCGCCCGGTTAGCGAACCCAAGGCGACACGCGCACCCAGGCCGCAAGAGCCGGTCGCGCCGCCGGCAAAGTCCAAGCCCCAGCGCGCAACACGCAAACCTGCAGTCGCGCGCAAATCCAAACCCGCATCCAAACCCGCGGCGCGCAAGCCGATGGGAAAACCAGCACCGAAGCGCAGGATGGCCGCACGCAAGCTTGCGGCCAAGCCCGCGATCATGGAGCAGAAGGCGCCTGCAAAACGGGTGGCCAAGGCGCAACCGGGGAAAGTGGTGGCCAGCAAACCGGCGGCCAGGAAAGTATCCGTGCCTGCCAGGAAAGCCGCCGCCAGGAAGCCTGCTGAAAAGAAAGCGGCTCCCGCACGGTCGGGCAGCAACAAGGTCGTATCGATGAAGGACTGGGTCGCCCGTTACGCAGCGATGAACACCCCTGACACCATCGGCAAGGGCAAGGCACGCAAATGAACGGACCGTTGAACATCACTCCCGATGCATTGGCGCAGGAAGCCATGACCCTGCAGCAGAAGTTGTCCGCGGGCCTGCGGACCCTGCCGGAAGTGGAAGACGTGCAGTACGGCGCCACTGCGAAGGAGGAGGTCTGGCGCGACGGCAAGGTAGTGCTCTACCGCTTTGTCGGTGAGCAAACACCGACCGCGAGGGTGCCGCTGCTGATCGCCTACGCGCTGGTCAATCGTCCGTACATGGTCGACCTGCAGGCGGACCGTTCGCTGGTCAAGGGGCTGCTGGCGCGCGGCGAGGACGTGTATATCCTCGATTGGGGCTATCCGGATCGCTCCGACCGTTTCCTGATGCTGGACGACTACATCAACCGTTTCATCGATGGTGCGATCGACCACTTGCGGCGCAGCTTCGGCCTGGACGCGGTCAACCTGCTCGGCATCTGCCAGGGCGGCGCGTTCTCGCTGTGTTATGCGTCGCTGCATCCGCAGAAAGTGAAGAACCTGATCACCATGGTCACGCCGGTGGATTTCCACACCCCGGACAACATGCTGTCCAACTGGACCCAGAACATCGACGTGGACCTGTTCGTCGACACGCTGGGCAACGTGCCGGCCGACCTGATGAATTCCAGCTACCTGATGCTCAAGCCGTTCCGCCTGCACCTGCAGAAATACGTGGGCCTGGTCGACATCCTCGACGACAAGGCTGCGATCGAGGACTTCCTGCGCATGGAGAAGTGGATCTTCGATTCGCCCGACCTGGCCGGGGAGGCGTTCCGCCAGTTCATCAAGCAGTTCTACCAGGGCAATGGCTTCGTCAACGGCGGCATCGAGATCGACGGCGAGGCGGTGGACCTAGGCAACGTGGACATGCCGATCCTCAACATCTTCGCCGAGCAGGACCATCTGGTACCCCCGGATGCCTCGCGTGCGTTGCAAGGACTCGCTGGCACGCGCGACTACACGGAACTGAGTTTCAAGGGCGGACACATCGGCATCTATGTTTCCAGCCGCGCCCAGCGCGAGGTGCCGACCGCGATCCACGAGTGGCTGGCGAAACGCGCGCGTTGATGGGTCGATTCGCGATTATCGGGTTGCTGTTGCTGGGATTCCTGTTGCCTGGTATGCCGTTGCCGGTTTCGGCGGCGCCATCGGCAAAAGCGAAAGCAGAAATCACCCGGTTGATGGAGGTCCTGTCGAGTTCGGGTTGCCGCTTCCAGCGAAACGGCAGCTGGTATGAAGCGGCCGAGGCGCGCGCCCATCTGCAGCGCAAGTACGACTACCTGCTTAAGAAGAACAGGGTCGACAACGCCGAGCAGTTCATCGAGCGCGCGGCCAGCGTCAGCAGCATGAGCGGTCGGGTTTACAAGGTGAAATGCGGCAACACCGAACAGGATGCATCTGACTGGTTTGATGGGCAATTGCAACGTTTGCGCGGTTCAGGCGCAACCACTCGCTGACGCGCTAGAATTTCGTGAAAACGACCGGAGCCGCCGCCGTGGACCAGCCAAAATCAAAACCCTTTGCCCGCTCGCTCAACGACCGCATGCTCGCCGGGGTGATGGGTGGAATCGCCCACCGCTTCGGCTGGAATTCCACTTTGCTGCGGGCCGTGTTCGTAGTCGTGTCGATCGCCTCCGCTGCATTCCCGGGCATCCTGGTCTACCTGATCCTGTGGCTGCTGATGCCCAACGAAGCGGACTGAGCATCAGGATGCGGCTCACCGGAATCGGCGCGGCACGCTTGCTGGGCGTCCTGTGGGCATTGCCCAATACGCTGATTGGATTGCTTGCCGGCGCGATCGGGATGCCGTTCGGCGCCAAGCCTGAATTCAGCCGCAGGGATTACGCCTTGGTGTTCCATCGCTGGCCATGGGGTCCGGGCGGCGCGATCACCTTTGGCAATACGATCCTGCACACCGGCACGACCCTGGATTCGGAATGCGTGACCTACGAACACCGTGCCGGCCGCTGCAAACACCCGCCGATCAAGCTCGGCGACCACGAGCGCGCGCATGTCTATCAGTACATGGTGCTGGGACCGTTGTTCCTGCCGGTGTACCTGCTTTGTGGTGGAGTGAGCGTGCGTAATCCGTTCGAGCGTGCCGCCGATCGTTATGCGATGACCGGAAAAAACTGGTGGCCGTGGGGTCGGATCTGAAATTGCGGCCGATCAGGCGCTTTATTGCGTCCCTGTAGCGCCCAATCAGCGCGGCAGGGTGCCGTGCAGGAAATTCTCCACCGCGTCGCGCGCATAGGCGCGCAATTCGGTCGCGTCGATCCGCTGCAGGTTGCCGCTGGAAATGCGGATCACCAGGTCACCGAACAGCATCATGAAGAACTGGCTGGAAGCCATCTGCGGCGAGGCCATGCGCAGGCGTCCGGCAGCCACCTCCTGCTCGAAGTATTCGCACAGGTGGGTACGCAACGTGCCCACGCCGTGGTCGAAATACCAGTCGCGCAAGGTGGGGAAGGATTGGCCTTCACCGATCACGATGCGGTGGATGACGTGGAATTGTTCGGAAGCCACGCTGTCGGAGAATTGTTCGGCGGTCAGGTGCAGGGCCTGTTCCGGCGGCAGGCCCGACAGGTTGACCTGCAGGTGCTCCGACAGGTCGCGCAGTCCGCGCTGGATGATGGCGTGGGCCAGGCCTTCCTTGTCACCGAACACCCGGTACAGGGTGGCCAGTGAACCGCCGGCACGGGCGACGATTTCGCTGAGGCGCGCGTGCTGGTAACCCTTTTCGGTGAATACCTCGGCGGCTGCGTCCAGGAAGCGTTCCACCCGCATTTCGCCGCGTTTGCAAAGGTCCACCGGGGTCCGTGGGCGTAGCGCGGCTATCGAAGCCGGGGGCCGGGAGCTGCCGTGGTCGAGCGTGTCCGAGGGTGCGGTCATGTGGCTGGAACGGGTGTCGTGGCTGGTCGCCGCTGGCGCAATCTAACAAAAAAGCGCGTGAAGCCGGATTCATCGAGCCCGGCGGGACGTGGTGTGCGGTTTCAAGGCACGTGAGCGCAGGCGCATATCCCGGTCCAGGCAGGAAAAATCAGCAGCCTGTACCGGGAAGGGATTTTCCTCAATCCGGGCGCGCTAGATGGTATATCTGGCGCCCTTCCATTTCCGGGGAAACCGGCTTGGCCGACCACATGCCACTACCTGCGACTTCTCTGTCGACGAAGCTGCGGATGCAGGTGCCGATGCATGGACCTGGCATGCAGCATGGGTGGGGAGGCGCGCGATGATCCAGGTCACGACCCTGGTCTCGATCCTCGATCTCGTCGGCACGTTCGTATTCGCCATCAGTGGCGCGAGCGCGGCGGCCAGGCAGCGTCTCGACGTGTTCGGCGTGCTGGTGGTGGCGTTCGTGGCCGGCAATTTCGGCGGCATCACCCGCGACCTGCTGATCGGCGCGGTTCCGCCAGCCGCGCTGGAAGACGGGCGCTATCTTGTCGTTTCGCTGCTGGCCGGGATGATTACCTTCCATTGGCATGCCCTCGTCGAGAAGCTGCGCCACCCGGTATTGATCTTCGATGCGATGGGACTGGCGTTGTTTGCCGTCGCCGGCACGCAGAAGGCGCTGGCGTTCGGTTTGCACCCGGTCATGGCCGCCTTGCTGGGCATGCTCACCGGCGTTGGCGGCGGGGTGATGCGCGACGTGCTGTTGAACCGGGTTCCCGCGGTGCTGCGTGCGGACCTGTACGCGGTGGTTGCGCTGGCGGGTGCGTCGGTGGTTGTGCTGGGCCATTGGCTGCATTGGCCGCCGATGGTCTCCGCAATCGGTGGTGCGGGCCTGTGCTTCCTGTTGCGCGTGCTGGCGCTCCGCTACGACTGGCACCTGCCGGTGGCTCCGGGCCTGGCGCCGGACGATGAAGACAAGGGTCCGGACGGAAACCCCGGCTAGGGCCACTCCGCGCAAGGCGCGGCGGCTGCGAGCGCAAGACGCCGCTTGCATACGTATTCAGGGATTTTGCAGCCGGCCGCTGCAACCCAGTTGCGCCCGGAGCGTTGCGGGAATGAAAAAAGCCCTGGAAACAGGGCTTTTCTGGTGCCGACGGGGGGACTCGAACCCCCACACTATCACTAGCGACGGATTTTGAGTCCGCTGCGTCTACCATTCCGCCACTTCGGCGCGGCCGCGAAGTATAGCGGAGTGGTGGGGAAACCCCAATTCCATGAGGCTGGTCGATTGCAGGGCCGGAGGAGGCTCGCCATGCAATGCTGCAGCGCGAGATGCATCCCGGAATGGTTTCGGTATCTTGACAGCGCTGTCACTTCACGATCATGCGGTAGTGGGTGGCGGCGATTGGTATCGCGTCGCCGAGGCATCCCGCCGCATGCGATTTTATTCATGGTCGAGGCACTGCATCCGGCCTGGCCGCCACTCCAAAACCCTTGGGAAAAACAACAACAGCCATGACGACACAACAGACCCGCTGGTCGCAGTTCGGCGTACTCATTACGGTGTTTTTCTTCTGGGGGTTCGTGGCGGCCAGCAACGACATCCTGATTCCGGTTTTCAAGAAAGCTTTTGACCTCAGTCATGCGCAAAGCCAGTTGGTGTCATTCGCGTTCTACGTCGCTTATACCGTCGGCTCGTTGATCTATTTCTTTGTGTCCAAGCTCATCGGCACCGACGTGCTGAACCGCATCGGCTACAAGAACGGCATTGCACTCGGGCTGGTGATCTCGGCCATTGGCACCTTGCTCTTCTATCCTGCCGCCAACCTGGGTTCATTCAACCTGATGCTGTCCGGTCTGTTCATCGTGGGACTGGGCTTCTCGCTGCAGCAGATTGCGGCCAATCCGCTGGCTATTGTCATGGGTGATCCACGTACCGGATCGCAACGTTTGACGATGGCTGGTGGCGTCAACAACTTCGGCACCACGATCGGGCCATTGCTGGTGAGCCTGGCGATCTTCGGCAGCGTTGCTGCTGGCGGCACCGAGGCCAGCATCGAAAGCGTGAAGACACCTTACCTGGTGCTGGGCTTGGCCTTCATCCTGGTGGCCGTGTTCCTCAAGTTCTCCTCGGTTCCTGATCGCATCGACCTCGATCAGGTGACCGAATCCGAAGCGCAGGACAACAGCAAGTTGCTGCACAAGTCCTCGGCGTTCGGTTATCCGCAATTGGTGCTGGGCATGCTGGCGATCTTCGTCTACGTGGGCGTGGAGGTGTCCACCGTGGCCAACTTGCCGGCTCTGCTGGAAGAAAGCATGGGTATTTCCACTTCCTCGGTCGCGCCGTACGTGTCGCTGTATTGGGCCAGCCTGATGATCGGTCGCTGGACGGGTGCTGCAGGCGCCTTCAACGTCGGGGCAAGCGCGAAGCGCTTGCTGACCTTGATCCTGCCGTTCCTGGCCTTCGGTGTATTCCTGGCGGTGAACGCGATCGCAAAGCACGAGGTGTCGCAGTTCATGGGTTACGTGTTCGTCATCGCGCTGATGATCCTGGCTACGCTGGCAAGCCGCGGCAACCCGGCCCGCATGCTGCTGTACTTCGCCATCTGCGGCATCGTCGCGCTGCTGATCGGCATGTTCACGGAAGGCAAGACCAGCGCGGTGGCCTTCATCAGTGTCGGTCTGTTCTGCAGCACCATGTGGCCCTGCATCTTCGCCCTGTCCATTACTGGGCTCGGGAAGCACACCAACCAGGGCAGCAGCCTGTTGATCATGATGATCATGGGCGGCGGCATCGTGAGCGTGATCCAGGGCCTGATCGCGGACAAGATCGGCATGCAGATGAGCTACATGGTCGGCGTAGCCTGCTTCGCGTACCTGGCGTTCTACGCATTGAGCACGGTCGGCATCCTGAAGAAGCAGGGCATTGGCCTGGACAGGATCAGCGCGAGCGGTTCGCACTGAAACGCACGGGCTCGCCGTTGGCGAGCCCGTCAGGTAGAAGGAGCAGGAAGCCCGGGCAAGCCGGCCCGGCGATCAGTTGGGAACGACCTGGTCCGTTCCCAGCAAACGCTCGCCACGGCTCTGCCATTCGGTGTTGTCACCGTCGGGAGAGAACACGCCGCAGCGGACCATGGTCCGCTGGTAGACGTGCAATGACACGGCGATGGCCTTGTCGCTGGGGTTGCGGATGGTGTGGTATTCGTGTGGCGGGATCAGGCTGCCGGCCGAGCCGGTGCCGGCTTCGATGGTGCCCACCGGGATGAAGCGGTAACGCTCGTCGTCGCGTTCGGCCAGTTCGTACTGGGTGATCTCAAGCCGTCCCTTCCACACGCCCTCCACGCACCACATGCCGGAATGGTCGTGGATCTTGGTGCCCTGGCCGGGACCCCAGGTCATCGCGACCACGCTGTAACCATGCTCGGGGCTGGTATAGAGCTCGCGCCGCGCGTAATGGTCGGCAATCGGCTCCAGCACGCAGTCCGGCAGCGTGACTTCTTCATCGCAGATCATTTCGCACAGGGTCTTGCGCAGCGCGTCGGTGATGGCGTGGTCGTCGCCCAGTGCGACGGCGGCATCGAGCGAAGCGACCAGCTTGTCGTGGCCGTGGAAGTTGATGCTCATGGCGCATATCCCGTGGAATTTGCGCCCATTTTACCCCGCCCGTTGTAGGAGCGCCCCCTTGGGCGCGATGCGCTCTCGTGGACCGTTCAAGAGCATCGCGCCCAAGGGGCGCTCTTACAGGGTCATATCCCGGCGAGGAAATCGGCCACGGCGGGGCCGAAGCGCTCGATATCCACCAGGAAAGCATCGTGCCCCTGCGGCGATTCCAGCGGCAGGAACTCTGTCTCGGCCCCGCCCGCGCGCAGGCCGTCCGCGATCTGCTGCTGTTGCTGCAACGGGAACAGGATGTCGGTGCTGGCGCCGATGGCCAGTGCCTTCTCCACGCGGATCCGGGCCAGGCCCTGCAGCACGTCGCCGCCGGCCTGTTTTTCATCTGCAGGCTCGGCCAGGTCGAACCAGTCCATCGAGCGGCTGAGGTAGAGATAGCAGTTGGGATCGAAACGACGCACGAAACGGCGCGCGTGGCCTTCAAGGTAGCTCTCGACCTGGAACTCAAGGCCGAACGGTTCCTCGTCCGGGTGGTCGGACTCCAGTCGCACGCGGCCGAAGCGGCCGTCCCATTCCAGCGCCGAGCGATAGGTGATCACGCCCAGCTTGCGGGCCATGCGCATCCCGGATTCGGGGTAGCTCGCTTCGTCGTAGTCGCCGTTGTTCCAGTTGGGGTCCAGGCGGATCGCCTCGCGCTGCAGCGAACGGATGGCGATCGAGAACGGCAGGGCGTGGGCGCTGCCGGAAATATTGATGTGGGTGCGCGCGCTGCCGGGATGGCGCAGCAGGTAGGCCAGTGCGGTCATGCCGCCCATCGAGTTGCCGATGAGGCAGGCCAGGCGTTCGATGCCCAGGCCACGTACGACTTCATGGGCCGCGTCGGCGCCATCCTCGATCGACAGTTCAGGGAAATCCAGACGGTAGAGCTTTCCATCCGCCGGATTGACCGAGGCCGGCCCGGTCGAGCCCTTGCAGCTGCCCAGCGAATTCACGCAGACCACGAACCAGCGATCGGTGTCGATCGGCTTGCCCGGTCCCAGCATTGCTTCCCACCAGCCCGGTTCGGCATTGCCGGTGTTCGTGGCGGCATGCGCGTCCGGCGACAGGCCGGTGACGATGAGCACGGCATTGTCGCGCGCGGAGTTCAGTTCGCCCCAGGTTTCATAGGCGATGCGCGCATCGTGCAGTTCGCCGCCGCGCTTCATCGGGAACGGCGAGGACAGGGCGTGGAAGCGGGTGCCGGGCGGTATGAATTCAGTCATCGGCGGAGTTTAACAGTGGGACTTCGGTCCATCCGAGTCAGAAAGCAGAGGTAAGCGGAGTGGAATGGCAGCCTTGTGGCCGCACTCCACTCCGCATGCCGTCGTCAGACCAGGGTAAGAGTGACGTCGATATTGCCGCGGGTGGCGTTCGAGTACGGGCAGACCACATGCGCCTTCTCGACCAGTGCCTGAGCCTCATCACGCGGCATCCCGGGCAACGAGATCTTCAGTTCCGCCTCGATGCCGAAGCCGGTGGGCAACGGGCCGATGCCCACCGTGCCCTCGATCGAGGTATCGGACGGCAGGGCGATTTTCTCGCGTGCGGCGACGGCCTTCAGGGCGCCGATGAAGCAAGCCGAATAGCCGGCAGCGAACAGTTGCTCGGGGTTGGTGCCGTCGCCGCCAGCGCCGCCGAGTTCGCGCGGGGTGCTGAGTTTTACGTCGAGCGCATTGTCCGAGGAAACGGCATGCCCTTCACGGCCGCCGGTGGCGGTTGCAGTGGCGCGGTAGAGGACTTTTTCGAGTGACATGGGGGAGCTCCGGTTGGGGGGACGCATGAAGCATGTTATTCGCCGGCTTGGCCCAGCATCAGTTCGACAGGCGAGGTGGCGGGCAGGGTAACGCGTACAGGCCTGGATTCCAGGTCCCCTTCCTGGCGCATCGGATCACCGCTGGCGGACAGGCGCGCCACCAGTTCCACTTCCTTCAATGCGGACAGCTTCTGCGTGGGCATCGGGCTGTCGCCGTCATCGAGTGTGAGGGTGAGCGGCAATTCCTGTAGCGAATGCTTTTCGACCGCAACCGGCATCGGCGGGCCGCCGGGCACGCGGGCGATGACGAAGACCGTGGTGTCGCCGCGCAGGCGTACACGCGCGGCGAAGTCGGGATCCAGCGCGACCTTTACGGTCAATGCATTGGTGCTGCTGGCCTGGGCTGCGGGTTTGGCAGCGGCAGGCAGTGGCGGCAGGCCGGCATCGGCGCGGGCCGCGTCGATCTGCTGGCGCAAGGTGGTGGCGGTGGCGGCATCGACCTGCGCAAGCAGGGGTTCCCAGGTTTTCGCGGCTTCCGCCGATTGACCGTCCTGGAGTTGTGAAACCCCCAGCAGCCAGGTCGCACGCTGGTGCCCGGGTTGCACCGACAAGGCGTGCCACACCCAGGCGATGGCTTGCGGATCGAGTTTGCGCTCCGAAGATGCATAAAGCCGCGATTGCGCTGCTTCCACCAGCAGATTCGGATCATCCGGCAACAGTTTCACCGCCCGGGCGAAGGCATCGCTGGATTCGGCCAGCCTGCCTTCGGAGGCCAGCGATTTCCCCAGCAGCATCCAGCCCTCGGGCTGGTTGGGATTGCTTTGGAGTTCGGCCTGCAACTGGGTGATGGCTTCGCCCAGGGTGGTGGGCATCGCATTCGCCGCGGCCTGGTCGGTGGCGGCCGGTGTGCCCATGAGCCGGTACAGGGCGAAGGTCGCCAGGCCCAGGGCCACGAACCCGCCAATCACCACTCCGTGCGACTCGCGCCACAGCGGCCGCAAGACCACGCCGAATACCGCCAGGGCCAGCAGTACCGCAATTGCCACGAACAGACTCATCACCACTCCTGGTTGTCGTCGCTGGCGACGGTGCCGCTGCCGCTGCGCTTGCGCACGATCACGACGATGACGACCGCGCCCGCCAGCAGCAACAGTCCCGGGCCGAACCACAGCAGCCACGTATCGCGCTGGACCTCGGGCTTGTACAGCACGAATTCGCCATAGCGATCCACCAGGAAACGCTTGATCTCGGCATCGGACTTGCCCTGGTTCATCAGCTCCAGCACTTCGCGGCGCAGGTCATGCGCGATCTGCGCGTTGGAATCGGCCAACGACTGGTTCTGGCACATCACGCAGCGCAGTTCGGAAGTGAGCTGGTGGAAACGGGTTTCCTCAGCCGTGTCGCGGAACCGCAACGGGGTCGGATCGCTGACCTGGGCATGGGCCAGCGGCGAAAGCAACAACAACGCCAGCAGGAGCAACGGTTTCATCACTTGCCGGCTTCCGCCTTCTCGAGTGCAGGGATCAATTCGTCCTTGATGATCTGGTCGGTGATCGCGCCCACGTGCTTCCAGCGGACGATGCCCTTGGCGTCGACCAGGAAGGTCTCCGGCGCGCCATAGATGCCCCAGTCGATCGCGGTGCGGCCGCTTTCATCGGCGACCACCATCAGGTACGGGTTGCCGAACTGCTCCAGCCAGGCCAGCGCGTCCTCGCGTGTGTCCTTCAGGTCGTAACCGATGAAGCGCACGCGCTTGGTCAATGCGAACTTGCTGATCACCGGGTGCTCCACGCGGCACTCCGGGCACCAACTGCCCCACACGTTCATCACGAACGGCTGGCCGCGTAACTCCGCCAGGGTCAGGCGCTTGCCGGGTTCGTGCAGCAGGGGCAGGTCGAAGGCGGGCGCGGGCTTGCCGATCAGTGGCGAGGGCAGGGCGTCGCGATTGGCCATGTCCGATTTCTTCACCCCGTAATAGAGCAGGCCCATCAGGCCGATGAAGAACAGCGCGATGATCACCCCGGCGAAGACGAAGGCGCCGGTCGGTGGTTTCTTCGATGCGGGTGCGGGCTGGTTCATCGCTTGTCCTCGGGTTTGCGGAAGCGCCGGTCGGTGGCGGTGACGAATCCGCCCAGCGCCATCAAGCCGGCGCCCAGCCAGATCCAGCGCACGAACGGCTTGATGTGGATGCGTACCGCACGCGATTCACCACCCAGGGATTCGCCGAGCGCCACGTATACGTCGCCAAACACGTGGCGGTAGATACCGACTTCGCTCATGACCTGGCCGCCGCTGGCATAGGCTCGTTTTTCGGGATGGAGCAGCACCAGGGGCTTGCCATCCTGAAGTACCTGTACGTCGCCGCGCGTAGCCAGGTAGTTGGGTCCGTTGACTTCATCCACGCCTTGATACGCGAACGAATAGCGTCCCACCTCGAAGGTCTGCCCTGGCGTCATCGCCAGTTCGCGCTGCACGTTCAGGCCTTCCACCAGCAAGGCGCCGACCAGGAACACTGCGACGCCGCCGTGGGCCAGGGTCATGCCCAGCATTTCGGCGGTGAAGCGGCTGCCCTTGGACTGGAAACGGGTCCACAGGAAGCGGGCCGTGCCCAGCGCGACCCACGTTGCGGTGCCTATGCCCGCCGCGGTTTTCCATTTGCCCTGGGGTGCCATGAAATAGGCGATGGCGGCCAGCACCAGGGCGAGCAACGCCCAGGGCGCCAGCATGCGCAGCGGCCGCGAGGGTTCCTCGCGCTGCCAGCGCGTCAACGGGCCGAAGGGAATCAACAGCACCAACGGTCCCATCAGTAGCAGGAACAACAGGCCAAAGTAGGGCGGGCCCACCGAGATCTTGCCCAGTCCCAGCGCATCGGCCAGCAGCGGATACAGGGTGCCCAGCAATACCATCGCGCAGGCGCAGGTCAGCAGCACGTTGTTGGCCAGCAGCAGCGTCTCGCGCGAACTAGCGGTGAACGGCGCGCCTTGCTCGAGTCGTGGCACGCGCGCCACGTACAGCAGCAGCGAACCGCCGATGACGATGCCAAGGAAGATCAGGATGAAAAGGCCTCGCGACGGATCCGCGGCAAAGGCATGCACGCTGGTCAGCACCCCCGAGCGCACCAGGAACGCGCCCAGCAGCGACAGCGAGAAGGCGGCGATGGCCAGCAACAGGGTCCAGCCACGGAAGCTGCCGCGTTTCTCGGTGGCGGCCTGCGAATGCAGCAGCGCCGCGCCCACCAGCCAGGGCATGAAGCTGGCGTTTTCCACCGGGTCCCAGAACCACCAGCCGCCCCAGCCCAGTTCGTAATACGCCCACCAGCTGCCCAGGGCGATGCCGATGGTCAGGAAGCCCCAAGCCACGTTGGTCCAGGGCCGGGTCCAGCGCAGCCAGCGCGCATCGACCTTGCCATCGAGCAGCGCGGCGATGGAGAACGCGAACGGCACCACGAAACCCACGTAGCCGATGTACAGCATCGGCGGGTGGATGATCATGCCCACGTCCTGCAGCAGCGGATTGAGGTCGCGACCTTCCGGCGGCATCGGCAGCAGGCGTGCGAAAGGATTGGAGGTGAAGAACAGGAATGCGAGGAAGCCGACGCTGACGATGCCCATCACCCCGAGCACACGGGCGATGACCTTGTCCGGCAAGGTCCGCGAGAACCAGGCCACGGTCGCGGTCCATACCGCCAGGACCAGCGTCCACAGCAGCAGCGAACCTTCATGCGCGCCCCACACCGCGGTGTAGCGGTACACCAGCGGCAGCAGCGAGTTGGAATTCTCGGCCACGTACTTGACCGAGAAATCCTGGGTGACGAACGCGATCGTGAGTATCGCGAATGCGCCCAGCACCAGCACCAGTTGCGCATAGGCGGCGGGCCGGGCAATGCCCATCCAGGACGACTTGCCGCGCTGCGCGCCAGCCAGCGGCAACACAGCCTGCAGAACTGCGACCAGCAGCGCGAGGATCAGGGCGATCTGGCCGAGTTCAGGCAGCATGTCGGTCCACCGATCCCTTGTTTTTCATGGTGCACCCGGTGCGACCGACGAAACTCGCATCTTTTGCGATCAAGGCGCTGGCTCCGCTGCAGTCTCCGCAACATCATGCTTCTTGTGCGCGATGCCCATCTTGTCCGCGACTTCCTTCGGCATGTAGGTTTCATCGTGCTTGGCCAGCACGTCCTCGGCCACGAACACGCCGTTCTGCATGGAGCCGGTGGCGACCACCGCCTGACCCTCGCGGAACAGGTCCGGCAGGATCTTCGAGTACACCACCGGCAACAGCGCATCGCCGTCGGTGACCTTGAAATGGACTTCCAGTGAGCCGGGCGTGCGTTGGAACGAACCCTTTTCGACCATGCCGCCCAGGCGGAAGCGCGCACGGTCGCCGGTTTCGCCACGCAGCACTTCCACTGGCGTATACAGGTAGGCGACGTTGCGTTGCAGGGCGAAGACCACCAGGGTGGTGGCGATGGCGGCGGCGGCGGCGAGCAACAGGACCAGCAGCAGGCGGCGGCGGCGTACAGGGTTCATCGGGTCAACTCGACGGGTGGGGAAGGTTTTTTCTCGCGCGCCTTGCGCAGGCG
>JBOHXX010000034.1:0-16496 GCA_050737675.1 Pseudoxanthomonas sp. | reverse complement strand
GTCATGATCCGTTCGACGTTCTCGATCACCACGATCGCGTCGTCGACCACGATGCCGATCGCCAGGACCATCGCGAACAGGGTCAGCTGGTTGATGGTGAAACCGATGATCGACATGCCCAGGAACGTGCCCAGCAACGCCACCGGGATCACCAGTGTGGGAATGATGGTGGCGCGGATGTTCTGCAGGAAGATCAGCATCACCAGGAACACCAGCACCAGCGCCTCGCCCAGCGTCTTCACCACTTCCTCGATCGAGATCTTGACGAAGGTGGTGCTGTCGTACGGCGAGAACCAGGAGACCCCTTGCGGGAAGCTGGGCTGCAGTTCGTCCATTTTCGCGCGCACTGCCGCGGCTACGTTCAGCGCATTGGCGCCCGGCAGCAGCTGGATGGCGAAGGCGCCGGTGGGGGCGCCGTTCCACTGCGTATCGAAGCCGTAGGACGACGAACCGAACGCGACGCGGGCCACGTCCTTGAGCCGGACCGTGGTGCCGTCGCTGTTGGCACGCAGGATGATGTTCTCGAACTCGGACGGCGAACTGAAGCGGCCTTCCGCCGCGACCGTGGCCACGAAGCCCTGGTTGTCCGGCGCAGGCGAAGCGCCCAGCGAACCTGCGGCGAACTGCACGTTCTGCGCACGGATCGCGGCAAGCGCCTGGCCGGCGGACATGCCGTAGCCTTTCAGTTTGTCCGGGTCCAGCCAGATGTTCATGGCGTACTCGCCGCCGAACTGCTGGGTGCTGCCCACGCCGGGGATGCGCGAGATCTGGTCGAGCACGCGCGAAGCCACGATGTCGCTCAACTGGTCGCGATTGACCGACGGGTTTTCGGAGCGCAGGGCCGCCACCATCAGGAAGCCGGCATTGGCCTTGGCCACGACCACGCCCTGTTGGGTCACTTCGGTGGGCAGTCGCGGGGTGGCCAGCGCGACCTTGTTCTGTACCTGGACCTGGGCGATGTCGGCGTTGGTTCCGGTCTCGAAGGTCAGGGTGATGCTGGCCCGGCCGCTGGCGCTGGAAGACGAGCTGAAATACAGCAGGTGGTCGATGCCGGTGAGTTGCTGTTCGATCACCTGGGTGACCGCTTTCTCGGTGGTTTCGGCGCTGGCGCCCGGGTAGGACGCGCCGACCGTTACCTGCGGCGGGGCGATGCTGGGATAGGACTCGACGCCGAGGTTGAGGATCGAGATCACCCCGGCAATGGAAATCAGGATCGCTACCACCCAGGCGAAGATCGGGTGGTCAATGAAGAACTTGGGCATGGGGGCTTTCCTTATTCCGGCTTGGCGGCAGCGGGTGCGGGCTTGCCTGCGGCGGCGGGTGCTTCAGGCTTCCATGGCGTGGCCTTGGCAGGCGCGCCTTCCTTGACCTTCTGCAGGCCGGAAACGATGACCTGGTCGCCCTCGGCCAGGCCGCCGGTGATCAGCCAGTTGCCGCCGGTGGCATCGCCGGTGACTACGTTCTTGCGTGCGACATTGCCGTCCTTGCCGACGACCATGGCGTAACCGCCGTTGGCGTCGCGCTGGATCGCGGCCTGCGGGACCAGGAATGCATTCTTCTGTTCGCCCAGGGTCGCGCGCAGGGTGACGAAACTGCCCGGCAACAGTTTCTTGTCCGGGTTGGGGAGGGTGGCGCGCAACGAAATCGCACCGGTGTTCGGATCGACGACGGTGCCGGAAAAATCCAGCTTGCCGGTCTCGGCATAAGGCGTGCCGTCGGCCAGCAGCACGCTGACCGTCGATTCGCCGGTGCCTGACAGGGAGACGTTCTGCGCGTTCTGCAACTGCTCCAGTTCGCTGGCGCTGATCGAGAAATTGACGTACAGCGGATCCAGCTGGTCCACGGTGGTCAGCAGGGTCACATCGCCTTGGCCGACCAGCGCACCCTCGGTCACCTGCTGCTTGCCGGCACGTCCGGAAATCGGTGCGCGCACGCTGGCGTAATCCAGGTTGATGCGCGAGCTGGTCACTCCCGCCTTGGCCGATTGCACGGCGGCGGCGGCGCTGCGTTCGGTGGCTTCGGCGTTGTCCAGGTCCGCCTTCGAGACGAACTTCTGCCCGATCAGCTGGCGCGCACGGGCGGCGGCGACATGCGCATTGGTATAGCTGGCCTGCGCCGACGCCAGTTGCGCTTGGCTTGCGCTCAAGGCGGCCTGCAGCGGTGCCGGGTCGATCTGGAACAGCACCTGGCCTTCCTTCACGTCGCTGCCTTCCTGGTACAGGCGCTTGAGCAGCACGCCGGGAACGCGGGCGCGTACATCGGAGCTGCGCACGGGGGCCAGGCGACCGGCCAGGTCGCGCTGCAGCGGCACGTTCTGCGGGGTAGCGCTGATGACGCCCACCTCGGGCGGCGGCGGCGCGGGTTGTTCCTGCTGCTTGCAGGCGGCCAGTGCCAGCAGCAACGTGGCGCTGAGTGCGATCGGACGGAGGGTGGGGGTCATGGTGTGTAACTCCGGGTCAAGACTTGGATGCGGGAAGGGAATGGGCAATGCGGGAAAGGGCGGGCGCTCGCTGCAGATCGGGTGCGAATGCCTTCATGAAGGAGTCAACGGCGAATTCAGCCCATTGCAGACGATTGGCGTCGTTGTCGCGATGGGGGACGGCGAAGCGTTGGCGTTCAAAATCCAGGCCGACGATCATGCCAAGTAGAAGCTCTGCTGTGCAGTGCGGGTCGTCATGTTCCAGCTGACCACGTTGCTTGGCGGATTCCAGCCAGGTGGCGAGCCTTTGCTGCAAAGTATCGGCGCCGTCGCGGTACAGGGTGCGTGCCTCCTCGGGGTACTGGGCTGCTTCGGCACTCAACAACTGGCAAGTGGCGATGACATGCGGGTCGGACAGACGCTGCAGGTGTTCCACAGCAAACGCCAAACGCACCGTGCGCGGGTCGCTTTCAGGACCGTCGAGTCGCGCGGTGGCCATGTCCAGGTGCTCTTGCATGACACTGCGCATGAGCTCCTGTTTGCTGCCGAAATGCGAGTACAGCGTCTGCTTCGAGCAGCCCGCGCGCGCCGCGACGGCGTCCATGCTGACCCGGAACCCTTGTTCTGCCATCAGCTCGCGCACCGCGTCATGCACGCGCTGGCGTCGCTGTAAGGCGGAACTGGAGGCGGGGGAGGGCTGCATCGGGGCTGGACTATACCGTCCAGTTTACAATTTAGCCAGTGCCGGGGAGCGAGGAGTGAGTGGAGAGGAGTGAGCGGAGCGGAGGAGCGAGAAACGAGAAACGAGTATGGGGCCGGTACGGACGTCTGGCGCCACCCTCCGCCTGACGGGATTTTGCCCTTCCGCCCCTCACTCACTCCTCACTCCTCTCGACTCACTCCTCGCATCTAAAAGCCGAAAGGACGAACAAGCCCGAATTCTTCGGCGGTTCGCTGGCGTGGCTTGTCGTTTTCAAAGGAAAAACACCGGCGTTTGTGGCCGCGCAACAAGGCAATCATCGCCTTCGGGGCTACAATTGCGGACTGCCTACAAACACAGAGCCATGTCCTGCATGAACGCTGTTCGCAAACCAAAAAAAGCCGCGAAGTCCCCGTCCAAGACCGAATCTTCCGCTGGTAAAGCCAGCAAACCCCCGGCTGCGAAATCCGCATCGGGGAAGGCTTCGCCGGGATTCTCGCTGGAGCCCGTTTTCGCGGCCATTCGCAAGCGCCTGCCCGCAGCACGCCAGGCCGAAGCCAAGGCGTTCGCGCAATCGTTCTACAAGCGCATGGAAGAAGACGAATATCCGCACCACAGCCCGGAAGCGTGGGCTGCGCTGGCTTGCGACATGCTCGATTTCGCCCGCGTGCGCAAGTCCGGCGCGGCCAACGTGCGGGTGTTCAATGCCAGCCTGAAAGGCAATGGCTGGGAATCACCGCACACCGTCCTGCAGATCGTCAACGACGACATGCCGTTCCTGGTCGATTCGGTAAGCATGGCCCTGGCCGACGCCGGTATCGGCGTGCACGTGTTGGGCCACCCGCTGTTGCGTTTCACCCGTGACAAGGCCGGCAAGCTCACCGCGGTCGGCGAGGGCAAGCCCGAATCCTTGATGCTGCTAGAGATAGACCGCCAGCCGGTCGAACAGATGCGGGTTGTCGAGGCCCGCATCCGCCAGGTGCTGGGGGAGGTCCGCGCCATCGTCCAGGACTGGAGCGTGATGCGCGAGAAGATGCTGTCGCTGTCCGGCGAACTGGCCACGCGACGCATGCCGATCGACGATGCCGGCCGTCGCGAGGCCCAGGAGTTCCTGCGCTGGGCCGCGGACGACCACTTCACCTTCTTCGGTTACCGCGAATACCGGATCGAACAGAAAAGCGGCGAACGCATCCTCGCGGCATCCGATGGCGGCCTGGGCCTGCTGCGCGGCAAGGATCACTCCACCGCCCGCAACGTGAAATCCCTGGCGGCGCACTACATGCCGCAATCGGGTTCGGTGGATACGCTGATCCTGACCAAGACCAACGCACGCTCCAGCGTGCACCGCCCGGGCAACATGGACTATATCGGCGTGCTCGAATTCGACGCCAAGGGCAATCCGGTGGCCGAGCAGCGTTTCATCGGCCTGTACACCTCCAGCGCCTACAACCGCCGCCCTTGGGAAATCCCGCTGGTGCGCGAGCGCCACGAGCACGTGATGCGCCAGTCCGGCCTGTTGCCCGACAGCCACAGCGGCAAGGCCCTGCGCCACATCCTTGAAACCCTGCCGCGCGAGGAACTGTTCCAGTCCAGCGAGGAGGAACTCAGCCGCACCAGCATGGGCATCCTCGGCCTGCAGGAGCGCGTGCGCAGCAAGCTGTTCCTGCGCCGCGACCGTTATGGCCGCTACTTCTCCGCGCTGGTGTACATCCCGCGCGAACGCTTCAACACCGACGTGCGCCTGCGCATCGAGGCGTTGCTGAAGGAATCGCTGCATGGCGAATTCGTCGACACCACGGTCCAGCTCGGCGAATCGCCGCTGGCGCAACTGCATCTGGTGGTGCGTCCACGCGCGGGAGAGCAGGTCGACGTCGACACCGCGCAACTCGAGGCGCGCCTGGCGCACCTGCTGCGCAACTGGCAGGACGACCTGCGCGAGATCCTGATCTCGCGCCATGGCGAAGCCGAAGGCCTGAAGCTTTCCGGCAGCTACGCGCGCGCCTTGCCTGCCGGCTACATCGAAACCGTCTCGCCGGAAATCGCCGCCAGCGACGTCGAACACCTGGCCGCGCTCAGTGGCCCGGATGACCTGCGCCTGAGCCTGCATCTGTCGCGCCGCCAGCGCGACGGCGAGGGCAGGTTGCGGCTCAACCTCTATCGCCAGCAGCAGGACATCCCCTTGTCCGATGCCTTGCCGCTGATGGAGAACATGGGCCTGCGCGTGATCTCCGAACATCCCTTCCGCCTGCAGGTGGGCAACGCCCCGGCGTACATCCAGGAATTCGAGGTCGAATCCGGCAGCGGCGAGATCGATGTCGAGAGCCGCAACGCCGCGTTCGAAGAAGCATTCGCGCGCATCTGGCGCGGCGACGCCGAAAACGACGGCTTCAACCGCCTGGTGCTAGGTGCGGGATTGGAATGGCGCCAGGTCGCGCTGCTGCGCGGCTATTGCAAGTACCTGCTGCAGACCGGCGTGCCGTTTTCGCAGGCTTATGTGGAAGAAACCCTCAATCGCTACCCCTTGCTGGCCCGGTTGCTGGTCGAGCTGTTCGAAGCGCGCTTCGACCCGTGCACGGGCAAGGAGACCAAGGCCGAGATCAAGCAGGGCCAGGAGCGTTTCTCGCAACAGTTGCGTGCGCTGGCCGCTGGCGACGAGGCCACGCTGAAGTCGCTGCAATACGTGATCGAAACGCGCGGCGACGCCCGCGATCGCCAGGTCGAGGCCACGCACAAGACCCTGGTGAAGCTGATGGACCGCGTCTCCAGCCTGGACGACGACCGCATCCTGCGCAGCTTCATCGGCGTGATCGAAGCCACCCTGCGCACCAGTTACTACCAGAAAGGCGCCGATGGCCTGCCCACGCATACCATCAGCTTCAAGCTCGATTCGGCGCTGGTCCCCGACTTGCCCAAGCCGCGTCCGTACCGCGAGATCTTCGTCTACGGACCGCGCGTGGAAGGCGTGCACCTGCGCTTCGGTCCGGTGGCGCGCGGCGGCTTGCGCTGGTCCGATCGCCGCGAGGATTTCCGCACCGAGGTGCTTGGCCTGGTCAAGGCGCAGATGGTCAAGAACACGGTGATCGTGCCGGTCGGCGCCAAGGGCGGCTTCTTCGTCAAGCAGTCCCCAGCCGGCGGTGATCGCGACGCGGTATTGGCCGAAGGCATCGCCTGCTACAAGATGTTCATCCAGGGCCTGCTCGACATTACCGACAATATCGTCGGCAACAAGATCGTGCCGCCGCTCGACGTGGTCCGCCACGACAACGACGATCCGTACCTGGTCGTCGCCGCGGACAAGGGCACGGCCACGTTCTCGGACATCGCCAATGGCCTGGCGATCGCCCATGGTTTCTGGATGGGCGATGCGTTCGCCTCCGGCGGCTCGGTCGGTTACGACCACAAGGGCATGGGCATCACCGCCAAGGGCGCGTGGGAATCGGTCAAGCGCCATTTCCGTGCCATGGGCCGCAATTCGCAGACCGAGGATTTCACCTGCGCCGGCATCGGCGACATGTCCGGCGACGTGTTCGGCAACGGCATGCTGCTGTCCGAGCATATCCGCCTGGTCGCCGCATTCGACCACCGCCACATCTTCCTCGACCCCGACCCGCACGCGGCGCGCTCGTTCAAGGAACGCCAGCGCATGTTCGCGGTGCCGCGCTCCAGTTGGGCGGACTACGACGTCAACCTGATCTCCAAGGGCGGCGGCATCTATCCGCGTTCGCTGAAGTCGATCGAGATCACCGCGCCGGTACGCGCGGCGCTGGGCTTGGCCGATGAGACCAAATCGCTTTCGCCGAACGAACTGATGAGCGCGATCCTCAAGGCACCAGTGGACCTGTTGTGGAATGGCGGCATCGGCACCTATGTCAAGGCAGCCTCAGAGAACAACACCGACGTCGGCGATCGCGCCAACAACGGGCTGCGCATCAATGGCGGCGACCTGCGTTGCAGGATCGTGGGCGAGGGCGGCAACCTGGGCATGACCCAGCTGGGCCGCATCGAGGCGGCGCAGAACGGCATCTTGCTCAATACCGACTTCATCGACAACTCGGCCGGTGTGGATACCTCTGACCATGAGGTCAACATCAAGATCCTGCTCAACGGCGTGGTCCAGGCGAAGAAGCTGACCTTCGACGCCCGCAACAAGCTGCTGGCCTCGATGACCGATGAAGTCGGCGACCTGGTGCTGTTCGACAACTACCGCCAGAACCAGGCGATCAGCCTGATGGAGCGGATGAGCGTGTCGCGGCTGGGTTCCAAGCAGCACTTCATCCAGACCCTGGAATCGCAGGGCCTGCTGGACCGGCAGATCGAATTCCTGCCGTCCGATGCGGAACTGGCCGAGCGCAAGGCGCGCGGGCAGGGACTGACCCGCCCCGAACTGGCGGTACTGTTGTCCTACGCCAAATTGGTGGTGTTCCAGCAGTTGCTGGATTCCGACATTCCCGAAGACGCCTACCTGTCCAAGGAGTTGCAGCGCTACTTCCCGGAACCTCTGCAGAAGAAGTACTCCACGGAAATGGAGAAGCACCGGCTGAAGCGCGAAATCATCGCGACCGCGGTCACCAATTCGACCATCAACCGCATGGGTGCCACTTTCCTGTTGCGCATGCAGGAAGACTCCGGTCGCAGTCCGGCCGAAGTAGCCAAGGCCTTCACCATCACCCGCGAGACCCTGGACGCGCGCGCGTTGTGGAACCAGATCGATGCACTCGACGGCAAGGTGCCGGAATCCGTGCAGATCGATGCGTTGCAGGTGATCTGGTCGTTGCAGCGTTCGTTCACGCGTTGGCTGCTGGGTCGCCCGGGAGCCATTCCCGATATCGCCACGGCGGTGGCGCGCTACCACGACGGCTACAACGAGATCCGCGCCGCAGGCGGCGTGCTGCCCGATTCGCAACGCCCTGCCTACGAGGCCAGCCGCAGCGAGTGGAAGCAGAAGGGATTGCCGCCTGCGTTGGCTGACCAGTTGGCGGCCTTGCCGTATCTGGAGCCTTCCTGCGACATCATCGAAGTGGCGCGGGCGCGCAAGCTCAAGCCGGTGGAGGTTTCCAAGGTCCACTTCCGCCTGGGCGAAGCGCTGCATATCCCGTGGCTGTTCGAGCAGATCGACGGGTTGCAGGTCGATGGCCGCTGGCATGTGGTCGCGCGTGGCGTGTTGCGCGATGAACTGGCCACGCAACAACGCGTCCTCACCGACCAGGTGCTGTCGATGCCGGGAGCGAACGCCGACGCCAAGGTCCGTCACTGGATCGAACGCGACGACGCGGTCCTGCGATTCACCCTGGGCATGCTCAACGAGCTTGCCGCGCAGAAGACGCTCGACTACCCGACCACCTCGGTCGCGGTGCAACGGTTGTCGCAGCTGTCAGCCAAGCGCTGACGGCATAGGTTGCGTTTGGCAACAGCCGAGCAAGCTCGGCTGTTGCAAGTCGCAGGAGTGGGCCTTGCCTGCGATGCTTTTCGCGCTCGTACACAGGCAAAAGCATCGCGGGCATGGCCCGCTCCTACATTGGAAACGGTATGCTGCGGCCATGAGCATCCAAGCGCCGCGTATCGCCTTCCTTGCCAGTCCGACCGACGAGGCCCGACAGGCCCTGTCCGTGTTGCAGGCGCTGCACGGGACCTGCGATCCAGAGGACGCCGACGTGCTCTGTGCACTCGGTGGCGACGGCTTCATGCTGCAGACTTTGCATCGCCACGGCAGCCTGGGAAAACCGGTATTCGGCATGAAGCTGGGAACGGTCGGCTTCCTGATGAACCACTATCGTGACGACGACCTGCTCGATCGCATTGCCGCGGCCGAGCCCGCCAAGCTGCGCCCGCTGGAGATGCTGGCGCTCACCGAGTCGGGCGCCAGCATCGGCTCGCTGGCCTACAACGAAGTCTCGTTGCTGCGACAGACCCGCCAGGCCGCGCACCTCGGCATCGACCTCAACGGCCAGGCCCGGGTGGACGAACTGGTCTGCGATGGCGTGCTCGTCGCCAGCCCGGCTGGCAGCACCGCCTACAACTTCTCAGCCCATGGCCCGATCCTGCCGCTGGGTTCGCACACCATCGCCCTGACCCCGATCGCGCCGTATCGTCCGCGTCGCTGGCGCGGGGCGATCCTCAAGGCCGATACCGAAGTGCGCTTCCATGTGCTGGATCCCTACAAGCGTCCGGTCAGCGCCACCGCCGATTCGCATGAAGTCCGCGACGTGGTCGAAGTGACCATCCGCGAATCGCGCGAACGCACCGTGACCCTGCTGTTCGATCCCGAGCACAACCTCGAAGAACGCATCCTCAGTGAGCAGTTCGTGGTCTGAGCTGCGTCCGCGCGGAAATACCGTATGCTGCGGGCAGCCGCGACTTGGACGGCTGGATCCAGACACATTCGATTGGGGGAGGGGTCTCCTATGAGGAAGTCGTGTGCCGTCGTGCTGTGCGCGTGGTTGATCGCGCCTGGCGCAGGTGCTTGCGGAATGACCGGCAAGCTGACGTCGTTCGAGCCGATCGCAGGCAGCGTGCCGGCTGTGCAGGGTGACGTTGAACAGGCTGATGTCGAGTTGCCCGCCCCCGTGGCGGTGGTGACCGAAATCGTTCGCGGAATCGGTCCCAAGCATTCCACCTGCGATGACACCGGCCTGCTCAGCGTCGAGATCGAGTGGCCGCGGGGCAAGTACAAGCTGCGCGACCTGGGGTTCGAATTCAAAGTGGTTTCGGGCGCCACGGCGTACGCCATTTTCCCCGACCACCCGATCCAGGCGCCGATCAACGGGCGCCGCGGCGATTTCCTTTTCATGTGGCAGGAAGGCGCACCCCCGCAACAACAACCCATCGACCTGCAAGTCGAGGTGCGGGCGGTGACTCGCGACAACCTGCGTGGACCGCCGGCCAGGATCGTGGTGCGCGCCCCTCCTGGTGCTTGAGGGTCGGGCCACGGTATCTCGCATGGTGCGACCACGGTGCGGGATAATCGCCACATGTCTTCCGACAACACCCCCCGCCTGCTGACTGTCGCCGTGACCTCGCGTGCGCTCTTCGACCTGGAAGAGAGCCACAGTCTGTACGAAAGCGAAGGTGTCGATGCCTACAGCGACTTCCAGCGCGATCACGAAGACGATGTGCTCGCGCCCGGCATGGCCTTCCCCGTGGTGCGCAAGCTGCTGGCGTTGAACGAAGGCGCACCAGTCGATGCGCCGCGGGTCGAGGTGATCCTGCTGTCGCGCAATTCCGCCGATACAGGGTTGCGCATCTTCAATTCCATCCAGCACCACAAGCTCGGCATCGTCCGCGCGACCTTCACTTCCGGCGAGCCGACCTGGCCGTACGCGCGGCCGTTTGGCGCGGATCTTTTCCTGTCCGCGAATCCGGAATCGGTACGCCGCTCGCTGGAGCATGGCATCGCCTCGGCCACCATCCTGCCAGCGAAAGCGCTGCAACAGCGTTCCGACCAGTTGCGCATCGCCTTCGACGGCGATGCGGTGATCTTCGGCGATGAGAGCGAGCGTGTTTCCCGCGAGCAAGGCGTGGAAGCCTTCGGCCGGCATGAGCGCGACAAGGCGAAAGAACTCCTTTCCGGAGGGCCATTCAAGGGCTTCCTGTCCGCGCTGCACGACCTGCAGGCCGCGTTTCCCCCGGGCAAGGATGCGCCGATCCGTACCGCTCTGGTCACCGCGCGTTCGGCACCCGCGCACGAGCGCGTGATCCGCACCCTGCGTGAATGGGGCGTGCGCCTGGACGAGGCGTTGTTCCTCGGCGGTCGCCACAAGGGGCCGTTCCTGGAAGCCTTCGGTGCCGATATCTTCTTCGACGATTCGCAGCACAACATCGACAGTGCTGCCCAGCACGTGGCTACCGGGCACGTGCCGCATGGCGTGGCCAATTCCTGATCCGATCCGTAGGAGCGCCCCATGGGCGCGAGCTCTCCGATCAGGTCGCGAAACAAATCAAGAGCTCGCGCCCATGGGACGCTCCTACAGAGGCAGGCGGATGTCGGCGAGTTTCCAGCCCAGTCCTTTGCGCTTGAACACGAATACCACCGGCTTGCCGTCTTCGTCGTGCACGGTCGCGGTGAAGCGCGACAGCGACTCGTAATGATGTTCGGCGTTCTTCAACGGGTCGGCCGGGACGGGTTTACCGTAGGTATCGCCATCGATGGTGTCGCCGAGCGATTTCTTCCACATGCTGCGTCCCTGCAACAGCGCGCCAATGCCCAGGGGCGTGACCATGGCATCGACACCGCTGCCAAGCAGGTTGCCGGCCACGGACAGGGCGAGGGCGCCGAACAGGTTCGACTGGACGTCGCTGCCAGCGCGCCGGGCCAGCGAATCTTCCACCTGCGCCTTGATGCTGACCCGTAACGCGGGGAAATCCACGTGCCGTTCCAGCTTGCCGATGTCCTGTTCGGCTAGCGCAGTGCGGATGCCGTTGATGGCCAGGTAGGGGCCAGCGGCGACGTAGCCGCCCAGTGCGAGCAGCAGGACGACGGCCAGTACGATCCACTTCTTCATTTCAGAACTCCAGGTCCAGCGCTGCACAAAGATAGTCCACGAAAGGCGTCAGTGCGACCAAGTCGGTGGCCAACGTCTGCCGCAACTTCGGTCCGGTCATGACGTCGTTGTCCAGCGAGCGCCAGAACACGAAATTCTTGTGCTTCAGATCCTCGATGAATTCGAAATCGGCCGGGAATCCACGCGGCACGCGGGAGAGCATTTCGCCTTCCTCGAAATCGAAACGCTTGCGGAACTTCGGTGCGTGTGCGGCGGCTTTCCAGCTGCCGGGATTGTCGTGGATGAACTGGCGGATACGGCGCTGGGTATCGGGTTCCGGATGCCACAGGCCCGCACCGACGAAGCATTCGCCCGGCTGTAGATGCAGATAGAAGGAAGGCGCGGGCACTTGCTTGCGACGCTCGTGGTACAGGCGTGCACCTTGCCAGGCCTTGTACGGGGATTTGTCGTTGGAAAAGCGCGCATCGCGGTAGATGCGGAACAGCGAGCCGCCGACGGTCTTGGGGTCCGAGCGGAAATTTGGGCTCACGGCTGCCAGGTCCGGCTGCAGGTCGACGAGCAGGCGCAGGAACGGCTGGCGGACGTGATCTTCGTATTGCTGCTTGTGCGCGGCGAACCAGACCTTGTCGTTGTTCTTCGCAAGTGCACGCAGGAACTTGAAGCTGGCATCGGAAAAATAGCTGGGCATCTCATTCACTCATGAAGGTGTCGTGGGAGCGACGTGAGTCGCGAAACCTTGTTTTCCTGGCGCGTTCCTTCGCGACTTGCGTCGCTCCTGCATCGAACCTACAACGTTCCAACGCTGGCTTGGGAAAGGGTGACTTGAAGATCGTCGCCCCACACCTGCAGATGATCGAGCAGGACTTGCTTGTCGCCGTCACCTGCATGCTGCGCACGCAGGGCGCCGATTTCTTGAAAGTAGCTCTCGAAGGTCATTTCCGAAAGTCCACCATCTACAGTCAATCGCTGCCTGCGATAAGCATCCCATCGCCTCTGTTCCGGCTGCGTCAAGGTGCCGGGCCAGTTGCGTGCGCGATAGCGGAACAGTAATTCCGGCAAGCGGGGATCCTTGAAGCCGAACTCGCGCTTGTCCAGGTGTTCGGGCGGCGTAGCCCGCACTTCGGCAAGGCGGCGCTTGTCGCCGTCGGCGATGAAGCCGTCGTACAGCGAAGCATCCGCATCGGGCTTGTCGTGCGCACGCTCGCTGCCGAACACCTGGCGCATCTTCTCGGCCAGTTGCGTGGCATGGGGGCGGAGCTGGTCGGCTACCGCTTCCACGGCGGGCCTGTCGATCTGCAGTCGCAGGAAATCCTCGTCGCGCAAATGCGACCAGGCCACCAGCGCCGGCGAACGGTTGAGATGCACCTCTTTCAGCGGCACGCGCTTCTCGCCAAGGGGCAGATCTGCCGCAGGCGTGTACAAGCGATCCGCGATATCTTCCGCATCCAGCTGCAGCAGCGCGTCGGCATCGCCATCCAGGTCGAACACGATGACCCGGTTGTCGAAGCGCGGATGCCGGGCCAGCGGCAATACCGGCGCTGCGCACAGGCGGCTGGCGGGGTAGCGTTGGGAAACATGCAACGCAGGGGTCAGTGCAATGGTATTGAGCAGCGATGCGGCGAATTTCTTGTCGCGCAGTTTCAGCGCGTAATCCCACAACCGCGGTTGCGCGTCGCGGAACTTTCGCGCCATGCCCAGAGTTGCGTAGACGTCGGAAAGCGCTTCATGCGCATCGCCTTCGCGCACGCCATTGGCAATGGCCAGGTGCTCCAGCTTGAACGAAGTGCCCTTGCCGTCTTCACGCTGCGGCCATTCGATGCCTTGTGGCCGCAAGGCATGGGCCAGGCGCATCACGTCCAGCATGTCCCAGCGGGAATTGCCGCCGCGCCACTCGCGCTCGTAAGGATCATGGAAGTCGCGGAACAGGCCGTGGCGGACGAACTCGTCGTCGAAACGCAGCGAGTTCCAGCCGAGGGTGCAGGTCTCGGGACGCGACATTTCCTCGGCGATGCGGGCGAAGGCTTCCGCCTCGTTCACGCCTTCGCGTAGTGCATGCTGTGGGGTGATACCGGTGATCAGCGTGGCGATGGGCGAGGGCAGCAGGTCGTCGGCAGGTTGCACGAAGAAGCTGATCGGTTCCTCGATCAGCTTGAGATCGGCATCGGTGCGCACCGCGGCGAACTGGGCGATGCGGGTACGGCGTGGATCGCTGCCGAAGGTTTCGAGATCGTAGAACAGGAAGCTCGCGGCCATCTAGGCGGCATCCACAAGCAGGTCCAGGCGCGCCATCACGTCCGCGTCGGTGGCTTCCCAGTCGATGGCGTCGAGCGAATCCTTGCCTCGGGTGGCGGCGACCAGGATCTCGCGCTGGATGTCGCTGCGCGCCAGGGCGACGGAGTAGGGGATCAGCATGAAGGTGACCATGGTGTAGTGCGGCACGAAGCGCCCCGGATGGCGTTCCTGCAGCGCACGTTCCAGTTCCCGCTGCAGCAGGAAGTCGGGATCGTCGACGCGGTCGCGCATCTCCAGGTAGTTCTCCAGCGCCATCTGCTGGATGGCGAGCGCATCGGGTCTGCGCTCGGCCTGGAACGCAGCGAAGGCCTCGGCCATATCGGCATGTTCCTCGAGCTTGCGCGCCAGCACCACGCAATCCTCGAAGGCGCAGTTCATGCCCTGGCCGTGGAACGGCACCATCGCATGCGCAGCATCGCCGAGCAGCACCGCGCGGTCGTCGATATGCCAACGCTCCAGGTACAAAGTGGCCAGCAGGCCGGGAGGATTGCGCTCCCAATCCTGCTCCAGTTCTGGAATCAACGGGACGGCATCAGCGAAATCGCGCTGGAACAGCGCTTTCGCATCCGCACCAGTCCTGATCGTGGCGAAGCTGGGATCGCCTTGATTCGGCAGGAATAACGTGACGGTGAAGGTCTTCTCGTCGTTGGGCAGGGCGATGCACATGTAGTGCCCGCGCGGCCAGATATGCAAGGCATTGGGTTCGATCTTGAAGTCACCGTCGGCGGCCGGCGGGATCTCCAGTTCCTTGTAGGAATGGTCAAGGAATTCGGTGCGCTCGCCCAGGTCGGACAGCCGCATCATCGCCGCCCGCAACGAGGAGCCTGCGCCATCGGCACCGACCAGGGCAGTGAAAGCGAGATCGTGCGTGCTCGCGTCGCGGTCATCGATGAAGCGCGCGGTCGTCGCATCGAAGTCCACGCTTTCCAGGCGTTGGTGGAAATGCAGCCTGGCACCCGCTTGTTCAGCCAGGTCCAGCAGGCAGATGTTGAGGTCGCCGCGATGGATCGACCAGATCACCTCCGAATCATTGCGCCCGTAGCGCTGCAGTTGCTGCCGTCCGTCGAGGAAGTGGACCATGCGGCCACGCATCATCACCGCCTGGGTCATCACCTCGTCATCGGCGTCGGCCTGGCGCAGCGCATTGCGCCCGCGCTCGGCCAGGGCCAGGTTGATCGAACGGCCGCCTTCATAGCCCTTTACTCGCGGGTCGCCGCGCTTCTCGTGGACATCGACCCGCCAGCCGCGGCGCGCCAGCAGCGTGGCGAGCAGGGCACCGGCGAGGCCGGCGCCGATCAGGGTGATGGATTTTCCGTTTTCGCTATTCAAGGTTCGCTACCTCAGACCCCGCGCCACGATTCGACTTCCTCGACGAACCGGTACACATCCATGAACTTGTTGTAGAGCGGCGCCGGCGAGATGCGGATCACGTCCGGTTCGCGCCAGTCGCCGATGGTGCCGATCGAGGACAGGTACTCGAACAGTTCGCGTCCGCGTTCGCGTCCACCGGTGACGCGCAGCGAAAGCTGGCAGCCGCGGCGTGCGGGTTCGGTGGGAGTGATGATCTGCAGGGTGTCGGCCACGCGAGCGTTGATCAGCGCTTCCAGGAAACCGGTCAGCTTTTCCGACTTGGTGCGCAGCGCCGCGACGCCACCAGCCTTGTCGAACAACTCCAGCGACGCCAGCAGCGGCGCCAGCCCGAGGATCGGCGGGTTGCTCAACTGCCAGCCATCGGCGCCGGGCGTGGGCACGAATTCTGGCCCCATCTGGAACCGGGTCTTCTTCTCGTGTCCCCACCAGCCGGCGAAACGCGGGCGATCGGTATGCGCATGACGCTCGTGGACGAAGCAGCCGGCGACCGCGCCAGGTCCCGCATTCATGTATTTGTAGTGGCACCAGACCGCGAAATCCGCACCGCTGTCGTGCAGCTGCAACGGCAGGTTGCCAGCGGCATGGGCCAGGTCGAAGCCAGCCACCGCGCCCTGCGCGTGGGCCAGGCGTGCGATTTCCTTCAGGTCGAAGGCCTGTCCCGTGCGGTACTGGATGCCGGGCCAGAGCACCAGCGCCAGCCGCGGGCCGTGTTCGGCGATGGCGCGTTCAATCGCCTGCATGGAAATGGTGCCGTCCACTTCATCGGACAGCACTTCGATGAGGTCGGTGTCCGGATCGAAGCCGTGGAAGCGGATCTGCGATTCGACCGCGTGCCGATCGGACGGAAACGCGCCGGCTTCGATCAGGATCGCCGAGCGTGCATGCGTCGGCCGGTAGAAACTCACCATCATCAGGTGCAGGTTGGTGGTCAGCGAATTCATCGCCACCACTTCCGAAGGCAACGCGCCGACCACGCGCGCCAGCGGTTCGCGCACCTGCTCGTGGTAGGTCAGCCACTGCGCGTGGCCGGTGAAATGGCCTTCGACCGCTTCGTGGCTCCATTTGTCCAGCACCTGCAGCACGTGCTCGCGCGCACCGCGCGGCTGCAAGCCCAATGAATTTCCGCAGAAATAGACCTGCTCGTTGTGCTTGTGCTTGGGGATCAGGAAATCACTGCGCAGCGGCCGCAGCGGATCGGCGGCGTCCAGGGCGATGG
>JBOHXX010000033.1:0-16504 GCA_050737675.1 Pseudoxanthomonas sp. | reverse complement strand
GCGCATTACATCGAAATGCAGCAAAGACTGATGCGCCATTGGCAGTCGTCATTGCCCATCCCGATATTCGAATCGGGTTACGAGCAACTGGCCACGGCCCTCGAACCCGAAGCCCAGCGCATCATCGACTTTGCAGGCCTGCCATGGGACCCGGCCTGCCTGGAGTTCCACCTCAGCGACCGTGGCGTGCAGACGCCGAGCCGCTGGCAGGTCAAGCAGCCCATCCATACGCGCTCGATCGGACGCTGGCGCAACTATGCCTCGGCATTCGGACCCGTGCTCGATCTGCTGGAACCTGGCCGGGAGTGAAACCAGGCGTTGTCTGCATCCATCAGGACGAGACGACGACTCCCCACCCAAGCACGCCCTCGGACTGCTCGATTACCCTGTAACTGATGCCCGCACCGGGCCTGGCTTGGCGCAACGTGGCGACCATAGCTTCCACTGCCTGCTCGTCCAACGCATGACTGACCATCTCTTCGGTACGCAGGATGGCCGTCGCCAGCGCATCGCGATAAGCATCCAGCCTTGAGTACCGATCGGCCAACCCACCATCACCACCGATTGAAACAAGGCCATGGATCCACGCCCGGGCCTCCACGAGCAAATCGGGGACTTCGCCGACCTCGATCCGCTCGCCGACGCGCCGCATGGCCAGGTTGTATGCGTCCTTGCATCGGCCGGCCTCGCCATCCTGCGCCAGGCCGATGCCACCCGAGCGCGCCAGCTCCATCCATGGCAGCACTTCGCGCGCAGTCGTGATCAGTCCGTCCCGGGCAAGCAGCAGCCGCTGGTTTTCAAGCTCGCAGCAACCTACTTTCACCAATACCGATTCAGCGTGATGGAGGATGAACGCTGCAGTGCCGCTCGCCCTGCAGACACGCAGGCATTCGTGCAGGGCCTCGGGCCATTGCCCGTATTCCAGGCCGTATTGGCTGACAACCAGATCGAAACCTTCATCCGCGAATGGCAGTTGTTCCATCCGGACACCGGAATGGAAACGTATCTGCGGGTGTTTCCGGAGGTCGTGCCAGGCGGGTGCGACAGTGGCCAGGTCGACTGCATCGATGGAAATGGCTCCTCCTGCCTGCCTCTGCTCCCACGCCAACATCGGCAAAGCGCCGTTGCCGGTGGCGATGTCCAGCATGCGGTCGCCGGGCTGCAGGCGCTCCAGCAACGGTCGCCAGAAATCGGCTATGGCGCCGACATAGTTGCCCGCATAGCTGCCTGCGCAGGAATGCAGCGCGCCGTTGGCCCAATAGGACGACCAGGCGTTCCTGCGCGCAGCGGAATTGTCGATGCTCATGCCCGTATTGTGCGGGCAACGCCCAAAAAAAGAAGGGCCCCGTTTCCGGGGCCCTTCTCGATTGCTTCAAACGTATTGCTTAGAACGTCTGCGTGTAACGGAAGTACGTGGTACGACCATACGCGTCGTACAGGTAGAAGTTCCACGGACGGCCGTCATAGGAAACCAGCTCGGGGTAACGATCACCAACGTTGGTGGCGCCAACGGCGATGGTGGCATTCCACGGTGCCTTCCAGCTCAGCTGCAGGTCGTTGGTGGCGTAACCACCGACCGGATTGGTTCCGCGGTCCTGGCCACCGATGTAGTTGGTGTTGAAATCGACCGTGAAATCACCGTAGCTCCAGGAGTTCTGCAGGGTTGCGCGCAGATCCGGGGCGCCATTCAGACCGAGCTGTTCGATCGCCCGACCCGTCACGTCTTCGACCGTGTACTTGTTGACGTAGGAAACTGTCAGCTTGTTGGTCAGCTTGCCCATGCTGTCCAGGTCGAAGTTGGTGTTCAGGCGGAAATCAAGACCATTGGTCTTGGTTTCACCCCTGTTGGCGTAACCCGCTTCGATCTGCTGGATGCGGCCATTCGGACCACGGGTCAGGAAGAAACCAGCCGGGCAGGCACCGTAGGTGGCCGGATCATTGGTGCAGTCGATGATGTCCTGCGCGCTGATCTGGCTGACCGTGTCCGTCAGCGTGATGTTGTAGTAATCCAGGCTCAGGTCCAGCCACTCGAATGGATCGTAGACCACGCCGAGGCTGTACTGCTTCGACTGCTCGGAACCCAGGTTCGGGTTGGAGGTGAAGTACGTATCGACCTGCAGCGAGCAGGTGGACGCCTGACCCAGGGCAACGCAGGACTGCGGATCATTGACCGGCTCGGCCGAGAACGTGCGAGCGGCGGTCAGGATATCCAGGCCCGGAGCTGCGAAGCCCTCGCCGTAGGATCCACGGAAGGTCAGGTTATCCAGCGGCTGCCAACGGGCGGCGATCTTCGGCGAGAAGTCGCTGCCGTAGTCGTTGTACCTGTCGTAGCGGCCAGCGACGGTGATGTCGAAAGTGCTGGTGAACGGGAACAGCCACTCGAAGTAGCCCGAGTACAGGTTGCGGCTACCGGCCGACGAGCCACCGGAAGAGCCCAGCACCACGCCAGCGCGGGAAAGCGAGTCGTAGATGTCCTGGAACTGGTCTTCGCGGTATTCCGCACCGACCACGGCATTGGAGATACCACCGCCCATCTCGAACAGGTCGAAGTTGACCGAGCCGAAGTATTCCTTGGTCTTGTAGAACGAATCGCGACCGATGGTGGCGGTGAAGCCGTCCAGAGTTGCCTGGGTGGCACCGAACGGATCGGCGAAGATGTAGTCACCGGCATTGGCGGCCTGGGCAGCCAAGGTCTGGATGATGTAACCGCGACCGGTTTCCTTGTAGATGTAGCTGGTGCGGCGCATGCCGAAATCGACGCTGATCTTGTCGGTCAGCTGACCCTGGAAGCCCAACAGGAAATCGCTGTTGGTGGTGTCGGTGAAGTTGTCGCGGTTGCCTGCAGCGGCGAAACGGTGGAAGAAGTAGGTCGGCAAGCCATCGCCCTTGACCACGTCGTTGACGGTGCCGTCGTCGACAGCGACCACGCCCGGAACCGGCGCATAACGACCGAAGGTGTTGACGCGGGTCTGCGTCGCCGTCATGTAGACGGTCCAGTCGTCGTTGATCTGGTAGTCGCCGCGGACGAAGATCGACTTGTTGTCGACCGATGCCTCGTTGGCTGCAACCGAGTTGAAGTCGAACGAGCACAGGCCGTTGCCCAGCGTCCAGAAGCCATTCGCGTTGCAATCGAAGCCCGGGACCGGAGCCGGAGCACCGGTATCCCAGTCATAGTAATTGTTGCCGTAGGTGCTGACACCCCGGGTGCTGCCACCGATCTGGTCGCGGGTGAAGACCATGCCACGGCTGGACTTGGAGGCACCACCGACCAAACGGCCGCGGTCGCCGGAAACGCCGAAGACCACCGAAGCGTCTTCCAGGTCGCCGCCGGTCACCTTGGTCTGGCCAGTGCCATAACGCAGTTCGACGCCGTTGAAATCCTTACGCAGGATGATGTTGACCACGCCACCGATCGCGTCGGAACCGTACACGGCGGATGCGCCGTCGGACAGGATTTCGATGCGCTCGACCGCTGCAAGCGGGATGGCGTTGAGGTCGGCGCCGCTGGAAGCGGACATCGGGTTGGTCGGGGCGCGGTGGCCGTCGATCAGCACCAGGGTGTGGCCAGAGCCCAGACCACGCAGGTCGACCGAGGCCAACGACTGGGCGGAGCTGCCGGACTGCGGCTTGAAGTTGCCGAACGAGGAGAAGGTGCTGTCGCGCAGCACGTCGGCCACGGAGATATCGCCGCTGGCGTCGATGGAGGCACGGTCGATGACGGTAACCGGCACGGCGCCTTCGATTGCGGCGCGCTTCAGGCGCGAGCCGGTGACTTCGACGCGGTCAAGGGTCTTTGCTTCTTTGTCGGTATCGGTAGTTTCCTGGGCAAACGCGTTGCCCGAAACCAGCGTCGCCACGCTGGCGAACAACGCGAACTGAATCGCGCCCGGCAGCTTCTTAAGGTTGGTCATTTGATGCTCTCTCTCAAGGTCGAGTTGAAGACCAGGTCGCATAGGACCCAAGCCAAATAAACAGACGCGGAATGGAGCAACGTCTGGTGGCCGAAGGATAACGCAATTTTTACGGCAGTGGTTACAACCCGCAACAAAACTCTCGCTATCAAGCATTTCCCATTAAAAAACAAATAGTTACATCGTTATTAATTCGTGATTGGGTGGCCGTTTTCCCTATTCATGAAAACACTATTCGGAATTTCAGCTGAATGTCTCCCGCCTGGGCAAGCCTCCAATGCCGCTTTGGCACATTCCACTAGCCCAATGCGGCAAGAATCCGTTGGGCTTCGGCACAGAGTTCATCCGGCATGGCCGGGCCGTAGCTGAGCAGGTATTCGTTGATTTCAGCGAACTCGGCCTTCCAGGCAACCGGCTCGAGCTTGAACAGGTCAGCGAAGGCTTGCGCTGACATCCCGGAGCCCTGCAGGTTGAAATGCACCGGATCGGGCAGCAGCCCGATGGGCGTCTCGATCGCCTCCGCCTTGCCCTGCACCCGTTCGATCATCCATTCCAGCACCCGCAGGTTCTCGCCGAAGCCCGGCCACAGGAACTGGCCGTCCTCGCCCTTGCGGAACCAGTTGACGTGGAAGACCTTCGGCAACTTCGCCCCCGGTTGGTCGAACGAAAGCCAGTGGGCGAAATAGTCGGCGAAGTTGTAGCCGCAGAACGGCTTCATCGCCATCGGGTCGCGGCGCATCACCCCGACCGCGCCGGTGGCGGCCGCGGTGGTTTCCGAACCCATGCTGGCGCCGACCAGCACGCCGTGGGTCCAGTCGCGGGCCTCGAACACCAGCGGTACCAGCGAGGCGCGACGACCGCCGAAGACGATCGCGGAAATCGGCACGCCCTGCGGATCTTCCGCGCGCGGCGAGAAGCTCGGGCACTGCCGGGCCGAAACGGTGAAGCGCGAATTGGGGTGCGCGGCCGGGCCGTTGGCCGGATCGTAGTCGCGACCCTGCCAGTCCTTCGCCGGCACGCGCTTGTCCAGGCCTTCCCACCACGGCTGGTTGTCGTCGGTCACCGCGACATTGGTGAAGATCGTGTCGCGCTGGATGGAAGCCAGCGCGTTGGGATTGGATTTCGCCGAAGTGCCGGGGGCGACGCCGAAGAACCCCGCTTCCGGGTTGATCGCATACAGCCGGCCATCGGCGCCGGGACGCATCCAGCAGATGTCGTCGCCCACCGTCCACACTTTCCAGCCGGCCTCGCGGTAGCTCTCCGGCGGGATCAGCATGGCCAGGTTGGTCTTGCCGCAGGCCGACGGGAACGCCGCGGCGATGTAATGGACTTCGCCCTGCGGATTTTCGATGCCGACGATCAGCATGTGTTCGGCCAGCCAGCCTTCGCGCCGCGCCTGGTGCGAGGCGATGCGCAGTGCGTGGCACTTCTTGCCGAGCAAGGCGTTGCCGCCGTAGCCCGAACCGAACGACTTGATGGTCAGTTCTTCCGGGAAATGCATGATGAAGCGACGCTCGGGGTCCAACTCACCGATCGAATGCAATCCCTTGACGAAGCTGCCTTCGCGCTCGATCCGCGCCAGCGCCGCCGCGCCCATGCGGGTCATGATGCGCATGTTGGCGGCCACGTACGGCGAGTCGGTGATCTCAACGCCGCAGCGTGCCAATGGCGAATCGATCGGACCCATGCAATAGGGAATCACATACAGGGTGCGTCCACGCATGCAGCCGGCGAACAATGCGTCCATCTGCGCATGGCCGTCGGCCGGCGCCATCCAGTGGTTGTTGGGACCGGCATCGTCGCGTTCCGGCGTGCAGACGAAGGTCAGGTGTTCGACCCGGGCCACGTCGCTGGGGCTGGAGCGATGCAGCCAGCTGTCGGGATGGGTCTCGGGATTCAGCGGCAGCAAGGTGCCATCGGCCTGCATCCGCTGCACCAGCGCGGCGTATTCGGTGTCGCTGCCGTCGCACCAATGGATGTGGTCCGGCTGGGTCAGGGCTGCAACGTCGGCGACCCAGCGATTCAGGCTGTCGAGGCGACTGCCGGTGGGATTTTTTCCGTCGAAGAAAGAAACCGCTGCATTCATGCTTGCCCTCCCAGGCCGACCATAATCGTTACGAATGTAACGGTGCAGTTTACGCGCGCCGATAGGGAGGGTCTTGCTGCAGCGCGGACGCTCGACTGCCTGAAAACGTTATCAGTCCGCCTGCGTACGCCGATAGGGTTGGAACAACTGCAGCAACCACGGCTTCTGCGCCAGCACCAGGCTCACGCCCACGCGCTCCTGCGCACCCAGCGTGGCATCGCGCGCCAACAGTGCATCGAACTCGCGCGCCAGTTCTTCCAGGCGCAGGCGCAATTGCTTCACTCCGTCGACGCTCAGGCTGCCGCTCAACAGAAGCAATGCGTCCAGCTCGCCGTCGAAGGGATCGGCGAAGAAATCGCCGAGCAGGCGCTGGCGGAAGTAGCGCTCCATCGGCCCATCGGTGCGCCAGCGGAAGTTGCGCGCGGTCAGCGGACGACCGCGGTTGCCCGGCATCAGCTCGATGATGCCCAACCGGTCCAGGCGCACCAGCAACGCGGTCCACTGGGCCAGGGTGAAGTCGAACTGGGCCAGCACGTCGTCCTGGTGCCAGCGGTTGATCGTCAGGAACAGCGCCAGCAACAGGACGGGCTCATCGACCAGCGCCTGCTCCTGTTCCCCGCTGAGATTAGCCATGGCCGGGCGTCCGCGCGCGGCCTCGGCGCTGAGTTCGGCCAGGCCCACATCCAGCGCCTCGCAGACCTGCTCCAGGCGCTGCAGGCTCATCGCCCGTTGCGAGAACATGCGCTTGATCGCCGCCTCGCTCAGCTTCAGGCGCGCCGCCAGGTCCCGGTAAGTCATGCCCTGTGCGCGCAGGCAGCGCTTGAGGGCGTCGATGAGTTCGAGCGAGATCGCCATGGGTATCAAATTACTCTACGTGACGGCCCGTGTCGCCCGGGCTTGTCGACGATTATTGATTCCTGGGTGGATCGCCGAGACGAGATGTGCCACCGGCGCAGGAACGGTCAGGCCTTCGCCACCTGCAGCGAGACCTGCTTGGCGCCGTTGCCCAGCCACTGGTTGCCGACTTCGTGGAAGCCGAATTTGTCGTGGAAGCGGCGCGAGGGTTCGTTGGGCGGGACGAGGTTGTATTCGCAGGCGATGGTGGCGATGCCGTGGGCGCGGGCATGGTCGAACAGATCCCGGTAGAGCAGCGTGCCCAGCCGCAATCCCTGGTAGTCGCTACCGACGACGATCCGGTCCACATAAAGAAAGGTGTCGTAGCGTGCGGCGAACCATTCGAAGTTTTCGTTGGCGTAACCGCAGCCATTTTTCATGACAAGAAGGAAAGCGGCGGCGGCTCCATCGACGGTCGCGACCTTGTGGTAGCTGGCCAGGGCATCGAGATGGCGCAGCCGCACTTCGTCCATCGGGCTGGTGTGCCTGACCTCGGCGGCGTTGAGGGCGATCACGGCGGGGAAATCCGCTTCGTTGGCATCGCGGATGGCGATTTCTTTCATGGGAGACCTAAAACTCACCACGCTTCATCGTCGACAACTCCATGCTGGGCAGCAGCCAAAGCGGGATCAACAGATTCACGTTCCGCGGCGTACACGGCGTTCAGCCGCTCCGTTACCGACGCCTCGGCGCTGTATTTGGCGCCGCGCTTGCCGGTCTTGACGTCACGGACGGCCTGAAGCATCTCATCTCCGATGTTGCGGCTTGCATCACGATCCGGGACGGTCTTTTTGCTAGTCATGATCGAGTTTGACTTGAATGACGGGAAGTCTCATAGGGAATCGTTAACCATCAACCCACTGCACCATGCGAACAATAGTGCCGTCATCCGCGCGGCCAAGTATGACGTGAGCGGCGTAAACATAGCCGAGCTCTTGCCGGAATGCCCTCAGCTTAAGCTCATCGTAGGCAATATCCTCGCCGGGTTTTTTAAGCTCCAGTACGACCAAGTTGTTCTCGGGACTGTTGCGCTCATGAACAAGAATGTCCGGGAATACCGTAGTAGCGCGAATCTCACGATCCAGGGCTTTTCGCGGTGGAAGCCTGAGTCGCTTCGGATCCCCAAAGTGCCTGTTGTACTCACAGTCGACACTGAGCGGTGGACGAACCACGTCAGACAGCGATATGTAATGTGCGAGCTTGTACGAAAGCGCACGCTCCGTTACATCTAAATCGAGTAACGGAAAATCATGCAACAGAAGCTGATCTATCGCGGAGTTAACCAACGCGGCGGCTTCGTCTCGGGTCATCGCGATCTTCAATTGATGGCCAACACCCGAGTTATGCCTAGCCGCAAAGCGGTTTGGCTTGTGAATTACTGGATACGTCACCGGGGAGCGGCTCGCCATGCAACTCCGAAAAGGTCTTGCCAAACGCAGGACAATACTTACGAGCATCATCCAGGGTCACGGATGGAACATTAAAGGCGGAAGTATGTTTTCCGCCGAATACATCGCGCACCTGAATCTTCAGACGAACATAGCCATTCTTTACAACAGGGAAGCAGCCACCCCAACTCTCGGACTGCTCGAAATAGACAACGCCGTTTGTAGCACGCCCGACATCAAGAAATGTGTCCGATCGCACGGGAGATAGATAGTTCCTTTGCGTAAGGAACGGGTAGACCTTGATGCTTGTGCCGATGCCGACCTGAAAATCTTCAAGAGCTACGGACTGATTTTTGAGCCAAAACCAGCCAACCGAGTACTTGAGCCATTGAATGCTGAAAGGATGAAGGTTCCAGTGATAACCGATAGAGATTCTATCTATGCTTGACGAGGATGAACCAATGTTGGAAATGGAAAGGTAAAGTGCAATTCCAGTGCGGTGGGCTTCGTATTGGCCATGCATCTTTCCGGTTGGATAGGTACAGCAAAATGTCGGCCCATCAATTAGCGCGATCTTGAACTTTGGGCGCCTGCGGAGAGCGGAAAATATGCCGCTGGCCCAGCCAAAAATCACGGTAGCAACAAATATGGCTGCACCAACAACGCCTTGGTTGCCGTTGAGCCAAACACTTAGGCGTGGGTAGATTTCGGTCAGTGTGGTAAGCATCTAAGGCCTTCTTCATCGCCACCCTCGCTTTCCAATGGCTCCCCCAGGCGGCACGAGGGGCGCTATTGCGGCGACCTTTCCCCATCAGATCCACCCCAGTCCGCAACGGATCGAGGTTATCACCCCGCAAAACCCGGGCATTGGCCTGCCAACCCGCATGACTGGGTGTTACGAGGGTACGTGGGCGGCGCCCGAGTTCGGTGGCCGACCTTCCCAGTCCACGCGCCAGCCTTTCTGGGTCGAGCACGAGTCTCTTTGACTGGCGTTCCACCCTCGGAGCCTCAAGCGCCAACCTAAAAGGTTGAGACGCCAAGCTTTTAGCTTTGAGCTTCAACCTAAAAGGCTGGAGCACCAGCCTCAAAGCTTTTGGCTTCAACCTAAAAGGTTGGAGCATCAGCCTCAAAGCTTCGAGCTTCAACCTAAAAGCTTGGAGCGCCAGCCTCAAAGCTTCGAGCTCCAAGCAAAAAGGCTGGAGTGCCAACCTCAAAGCTTCTAGCTCCAACCTAAAAGATTGAAGCGCCAACCTTTCAGCTTGAAGCGCCAAGCAAAAAGGCTGGAGTGCCAACCTTTTTGGTTGACGCTCCAGCCTTTTTGCCTCGCGTTCGGGGCTGCGGGTCGCCCGGTAGGGGCGCGGAGGCTGGAATGACCTCCGCGCGGAGACTCCTTTTGCTTACTCCAGGCGGAGCTCGGCATTTCCCGAGAACGTCTCGATCCCGATTTCCCCATCGCCGCTGCCATAGCGGGTATGGAAGCTGGAACCCGGGCCGTGTTCCGGCTTCTCGATCTTCGCGCCGGGCGCCTTGAGGCTGCCGCTGAAGCTTTCCCCGCGCACCTGCGCCGACAGATCCCTCGGCAGCACCAGCACCAGGCTGCCGCTGACGCTCTCGAAGCGGAGTTCACCTTTCGACGCCAGCGCCGCGCGGATCGTGGCGTCGCCGCTGACCGTGTTGGCCGACAACTCGCTGACGCGTTCGCCGTTGACCGCGATATCGATGTCGCCCGACACCGTTTCCGCCTTGATCTCGCCGTTCATGCGCCCGCGCAGGACCAGGTCGCCGCTGACGGTTTCCGCATGCACGTTGGCGCTGTTGACGGTCAGGCGCAGATTGCCGCTGACGCTTTCCACGGCGGCCTCGCCGGGTGCGGCGGCGAGGTCCACATCGCCACTGACGCTTTCGATGGACAGCTTGGCCGGGGCCACGCCGGAAACATCCACATTGGCCGCGACCGACTCGATATCCAGCTCCGCGCGCAGCGGCACCATCAGTTGCAGGTCGGTCGGCCCGGACTTGTTGCCGCCCCAGCCGCTGCTCTTCGGGTACTCGACGCGCACCACCAGGTGCTGGCGGTCGCCTTCCACGACCAGCTTCTCGACCCCGTCGCCGAGGCTGCCGGCGATCTTCACCTCGGCGCGATCCCAGGCCCGCACCTGGATGCGGCCCTTGAGGTTCTCGATGTCGATGCGGCCGGTCGGATCCAGCGGGCGGCTCTCGTTGATCGGCGTGGCCGCCAGCGCTGCGCCCGGCAGGGCGAGCAGCAGTGACAACAGCAAGGGCGGGAGCGTGGCGGAACGCGGGTGGGCGTGGCGGTTCATGGTGACGTTCATGGTGGTGTTCATGGCAATTACCTCAGGTCAGGACTGCGCGCTGGGTCAGTTCCAGGCGGCGTGCATAGGTGCGGCGAAGCTGGTCGAGCAGGAAACGCGCGTCGGGGTCGCGGTCGATGGCGCCGAGGATCTGCGCCGCGCTGCGGTCCAGGTCGCCGAAGACCGGGGCCATTTCCGGATGGGTGCCGGCCAGTTGCAGGCGGGCCAGGGCGTTTTCGTAATCCAGGGTCATCGACACCGCCTGCTGGCGGATCAGTGGATTGCCCTGGGACGATGCCGGGCTCGCGGGGTTCGACTGCCAGGCCACGCCGACTGCAAGCAGTACGGAAGCCGCCATCGCCCACGGGGCGAACCGGCGCACGCGAGTTTTCCGCTCGACATGCGCTTGTTGTTGTGGCGCTGCCGAGATGCGCGCGGCGATGCCCGGCCACAGGTCGCCCTGCGGTTCGATATCGCGGCGCAGCGCCTGCAGCTGCCAGCGCAGGGCGTCGTCATCCTGATTCTGAGTGCTTTCGTTCTGTGTGTTCATGCCTCACCTCCCAGACGTCCGCGCAGCAACTGCCGTGCGCGATGCAATTGTGCTTTCGAGGTACCTACCGCCATACCCAGTTCGCCAGCGATCTCTTCATGTTTCCAACCTTCCACGTCGTGCAGTACCAGCACCGCGCGGGCGCGGGGTGGCAGCGTGGCCACCGCGCGCTCCAGGTCCATCGACAACGCAGTGCCGTTGCCGGCGGAATCGGCGATGCCCAGGTCATCGATGGCGTCCTCGTCTTCGCTGAAGCGCGGACCGCTGCGCCTGCTGCGTAACTCCATCAATGCGGTGGTGACCGCCAGCCGGTGCAGCCAGGTGGAGACGGCGCTTTCGAAACGGAATTTCGGCAGCGCCTGCCAGGCACGGACGAAGGCTTCCTGGGTCAGGTCCTCGGCGCGCACGCCGTGCGCGCCCACCAACCGCACGATCACGCCATGCACCCGGCCGGCATGGCGCCGATAGATCGATTCGAACGCCCCCGCATCGCCAGCCGCGGCCGAACGCGCGAGTGCGGCATCGGTTGCGGCGGCCACTTCGGCAGTGGTCGTTTCGGTCATCAAGGCGCTCATGGCAGCGGTCAGCATAAACACTGGGATGCGGATGGGTGGGTTTGGGTTTAAGGAGGCCCAGGCGAAGTCGAGCTTCATGGGCTTTGGGCTTTGGCTTTGGGCTCTGGCTGTTGCCCTGGTCTTTTCAATTCCCGTGAGGCGCGGCAAGCGGGACGGGTAAACCCCGCAGGGGCGGCGCACAGGGATGTGCGCCGTTTTCGGAGCAGCAGGATGCTGCTTTCGAAAATTCCCGGCCCGCTTGCGGACCCAACGGTTCCATCGTTGGGCGCGCAGTTAGGGCGGCTTTCTTTTGGTTACTTTTCTTTGCCGTTCAAAGAAAAGTGACTCGCGCGTAGCGCGAAAGCTTTGCTTCAAGACAAACAAGAGCGAAGAGCGATCCCCGCCCCCGACTACAGCACTCGAGGGCAGGCTCTGCGCGGGGATGACGAGCAAAAAGGGCAGAGGCAACATCAAAAGCACCCCTCCTCAATCCTCCCCTGCGCTACGCGCAAGGGAGGAGGCCAGGAGCAAGGCTCAGTCCGGGATCAGGGTGCTGATCACGTGCTCGACGTAGGCCTCGAACTCTTCGTGGTGCAGGCGTGGCTGCTGCAGCTGCAGGGCCAGTTGCAGGAAGCCGAGGTAGGCCGAGTAGGCCAGGCGGGCCCGGTGCTGGGCCTCGGTGCGGGCCATGCCGGCCTGGCGGAACGAGGCGACCAGGTACTCGAGGCGCCGTTGCGAGACCCGGTTGATCACCGGCTGCACCGCCGGATGGTCCAGCGCCTTCAGCAGCTCGCTATAGATAACGTGTGGCTTGACCTCGTGCGCGACCAGCAGGAACAGCTCACGCAGGCGCGCGCGTGGATCCGGCACCGCTTCCAGGCTGCCGAACACGCTTTCCTGCTCGATCGCCTCCCAGCGTTCCAGCGCCGCCTGCAACAGCGCGTCGCGGGACGGGAAATGCCAATAGAAGCTGCCTTTGGTGACACCCAAGCGTCGCGCGAGTGGCTCGACCGCAACGGCGGCGACGCCTTGCTCGGCAACAAGGTCCAGCGCTGCCTGGGCCCAATCTTCGGCACTGAGCCGTGCGGTGCGGGGAGTGACGGAGGTGCCAGGAGTGTCGGAATTGGGAGTCGGGGTGCTCATGGCTGCATTTAACCATACGCCGTAGTTTGTTGGGGTATGTTTCGTTGCTCTGCGTCCCGCCCTGCCAGAGTCGGCGGCAAGTCCCGGCAAGGGGATCTGGCGGTTGCGGCCCTGTTGCCGCTGTACCGATTGACTACTCTAAATCGCAAGATCCATACTAGCCCGTATGGTAATCCCTTCCCAAAACCCTTCCCCGACCCGGCAACTGCCTGCGCAGTCGAAGGCGCTCGTGGGTGCCGGCGGACTTGCCCTGGCGGCAACCGCCTTCCCCACCGGGTCGTCGCTGCAGGCCCCCGACACCTTGTTGTTCGCCCATGGCTTCGGCCAGACGCGTGGCGCCTGGCAGCGCGGCGGCATGGCCTTGGCGGCCGAAGGCTATGCGGGCCTTTCCTACGATGCCCGTGGCCATGGCGAGTCGGCGCGCAATCCCGCCGACCTGCCCTACACCGGGGAACAGTTCGCCGACGACCTGATCATCGTCGCTGGCGAGCAGACCCAGCCGCCGGTCCTGGTGGGCGCGTCCATGGGCGGACTGTTCGGCATGATCGCCGAGGCCCGCTGGCCCGGCCTGTTCCGGGCGATGGTCCTGGTCGACATCACCCCGCGCTGGGAAGAAGCCGGGCTGCAGCGCATCCTCGCTTTCGTCACCGCGTTCCCGCAGGGCTTCGATTCGCTGGATCATGCCGCCGACATCATCGCCGCCTACCTGCCGCACCGCCGCGCGCGCAAGAGTGCGGAAGAGTTGCGCGAGCTGTTGCGCGAAGGCGATGACGGACGCTGGCGCTGGCACTGGGACGCGCGCCTGGTCGACGACCTGGTCCGCGACTGCGCCCAGCACCAGGACGACATCGCCGAAGCCGCGCGCGCATTGCGCTGCCCGGTGCTGCTGATCAGCGGCGGACGCAGCGACCTGGTTTCGGCCAGGACCGTGGAGGAATTCCAGGCGCTGGTGCCGCACGCGCAGCATGCGCACCTGCCGCAGGCCACGCACATGCTGGCCGGCGACGACAACGACACCTTTACCGCCACCGTGCTGGAATACCTCGCCGGGCTGCCGGCGGCGACCTGCACCACCATGGACACGAGTTCCACTACGCAGCACCCCGCCCCAGGCGAATCCGCCGTCACCAAGCCCGTCTCCGGAGCAAGTCCATGAGCATCGTCATTCCCTTCCTCGCCTTCCTGCTGGTCGGTGCGTTCGCCGCCTACCATCGCCTGCGCCTGGCCTACTGGGCTGCGATCACCGCGACCCTGCTGGTGGCCTGCTGGCTGCTGGGCGCCAATCCCACCGCGACGATCGTGGCCGCGGTGCTGGTGGCGCTGATCGCGGTGCCGCTGCTGATCCCGGCGATCCGCAAGCCACTGGTGACCACACCGCTGATGAAGTTCTTCCGCAAGGTCCTGCCGCCGTTGTCGCAGACCGAGCGCATCGCCCTGGAAACCGGCTCGGTCGGTTTCGAAGGCCAGCTGTTCACCGGCGACCCGGACTGGAGCCAGTTGCTCAACCAGCCCAAACCACAGCTCAGCGCCGAGGAACAGGCTTTCCTCGACGGCCCGGTGGAAGAGCTGTGCCGCATGACCAACGACTGGGAAATCACCCACGTCTATGCCGACCTGCCGCCCGAGCTGTGGGACTTCATCAAGAAGAACAAGTTCTTCGGCATGATCATCCCCAAGGAATACGGCGGCCTCGGTTTCTCCGCGCTGGCCCATCACAAGGTGATCCAGAAGCTGGCCTCGGTGTCGAGTGTTGTCAGCTCCACCGTCGGCGTTCCGAATTCGCTGGGCCCGGGTGAACTGCTCAACCACTACGGCACCCAGGAACAGAAGGACTATTACCTGCCGCGCCTGGCCGCAGGCGAGGAAGTGCCGTGCTTCGGCCTGACCGGCCCGTTCGCCGGTTCCGACGCTACCTCCATTCCCGATTACGGCATCGTCTGCAAAGGCGAATGGAATGGCGCCCACGTGCTTGGCCTGAAGCTGACCTTCGACAAGCGCTACATCACCCTGGCGCCGGTGGCGACATTGATCGGCCTGGCCTTCCGCATGTACGACCCGGACGGACTGATCGGCGACACCCGCGACATCGGCATCACCCTGGCGCTGTTGCCGCGCGATACCGACGGCGTGGAAATCGGCCGTCGCCACTTCCCGCTCAATTCGCCGTTCCAGAACGGACCCATCCATGGCAAGGAAGTGTTCATCCCGCTCAGCCAGTTGATCGGCGGCGTGGACAAGGCCGGCCTGGGCTGGAACATGCTCAACGAATGCCTGGCCATCGGCCGTTCCATCACCCTGCCTTCCACCGCCAGCGGCGGTGCCAAGGCTGGCGCGGTGGTGACTGGTGCGTATGCGCGCATCCGCAAGCAGTTCGGCCTGTCGGTCGGCCGCTTCGAGGGTGTGGAAGAAGCGCTGGCGCGGATCGGCGGCAAGGCCTATGCGATCAGCGCGCTGTCGCAGGCCACGGCCGCGGCGGTCGATCGCGGCGACGTACCGTCGGTACCGTCGGCGATCGCCAAGTACCACTGCACCACCATGGGTCGCGAAGTCGTGACCGATGTGATGGACGTGGTCGGCGGCAAGGGCATCATCCTGGGACCGCGCAACTTCGCCGGCCGCGCCTGGCAAGCCTCGCCGATCGCGATCACCGTGGAAGGCGCCAACATCATGACCCGCAGCCTGCTGATCTTCGGCCAGGGTGCGATCCTCTGCCATCCGTGGGTGATGAAGGAAATGAAGGCCGCAGGCAACCCGGACTTCAAGGCCGGCCTGGAGGAGTTCGACCGCAACCTGTTCGGCCACATCGGCTTCGCCATTTCCAACGCAGTGCGCTCGTTCTGGTTCGGCCTCACTGGCGCGAAGATCGGTTCGGCGCCGGGCGACGACTACACCCGCCGTTACTTCCGAAAACTTGATCGCTATTCCGCCAACCTCGCACTGATGGCTGACGTGTCGATGCTGTTGCTGGGCGGAAAGCTGAAGTTCAAGGAGTCGTTGTCCGGCCGTCTGGGCGACGTGTTGAGTCACGTGTATCTGACCAGCGCCATGCTCAAGCGCTACCACGACGAAGGCGCGCCGGTTGCCGACCAGCCACTGCTGGCCTGGGCCTTCCACGACAGCGTGCACAAGATCGAACTCGCGCTGTCCGGCGCGCTGCGCAACTTCCCGATCCGTCCGGTCGGCTGGCTGCTGTGGGCGCTGGTGTTCCCGTGGGGCCGTCGTGCCGAAGCACCGAGCGATCGTCTCGGCCATCGCGTGGCCGCGTTGCTGATGACCCCGAACGAGGCCCGCGACCGCCTCGGCAACGGCGTGTTCCTGACCCCGTGCGAGAACAATCCCGGCGGCCGCATCGACAGCTACCTGGCCAAGGCGATCCTGGCCGAGCCGGTGGAACGCAAGTTCCTCAAGGCGCTGAAGAACAGCGACATCGAAGCGCTGGATTTCGCTTCGCAGCTGGATGAGGGCGTGCGCGAAAACTGGATCACCGCCGAGGAACGCAAGCAGCTGGAAGAGCTGCGCGCGATCACCCTGGAGACGATCAGCGTGGACGACTTCGATACGCATGAACTGCGTTCGGCGGGGTATTACGACAAGCATCGGGACGAGAGGGTGAAGTCGCGCGAGGCAGCTTGAGGTTCTGCGCCTCCCCTTGCGAAGCAGGGGGAG
>JBOHXX010000032.1:0-16545 GCA_050737675.1 Pseudoxanthomonas sp. | reverse complement strand
GTTCTCGTAGTTCTTGCGGATGGTGGCGAGGCCACGATCCAGGGCTTCCTGTTTGGTCTCCAGCAAGGTCACCGGCAGGCCGGCGTTGAGGAAGTTCATGCTGATGCCGCCACCCATGGTGCCGGCGCCGATCACGCCGACGCTGCGGATCTCGCGCAGGGCGATGTCGGTGCCGATATCGGCCACCTTGCCGGCGGCGCGCTCGGCGAAGAAGGCATGGCGCAAGGCCGCCGATTCCGGAGTGCCCATCAATGCCGCGAAGGCTTCGCGTTCGACCTGGATGCCCTGCTCGAAGGGCTTCATCACCGCCGCCTCGATAGCGTCCAGGCATTTCAATGGTGCCGGATAATTCGCCGACGCGGCCGCGACCCCGGTACGGGCGAAGCCGAGGAAGCCTTCGGCGTTGGGATGCTCGACCTTCCAGTCGCGGACCTTGGGCAGGGCCTTGCCGTTCGCAGCGGATTCACGAGCGACTTCGATAGCCGCCTCCACCGCGTTGGTTTCGACCACGCGATCGAAAAGCTTCGTGTCCGCAAGCTTGCCAGCGGCTACCGGCGTACCGGACACGATCATGTTCAACGCGGTTTCAAGGCCGACCGCACGCGGCAATCGCTGGGTGCCACCCGCGCCCGGCAATAGTCCGAGTTTCACTTCCGGCAAACCGATCTGCGCGCGCTTGTCGGCGACGCGATGGTTCATGCCGAGCGCCAGCTCCAGTCCACCGCCCAAGGCCAGGCCCTCGATGGCGGCGACCACCGGTTTGCCGCTGCGCTCGAACGCGGCGATCACGGTGGGCAGCGTGGGCTCCTGCCCGGCTTGTGGCGTGTTGAACTCGCGGATATCGGCACCGCCCGAAAACGCACGCGGGCCGCCGGCGACCACGATCGCACGCACTTGATCGTCATCCAGTGCTTGCGCCAGCGCTTCCACCAGGCCACGGCGCGTGGCCAGGCCCAGGCCGTTGACCGGCGCGTTGTCGAGGGTGAGGACCGCAATCCCTTCGCGCGTTTCGTACTTGACTGGCATCTGCATTCCCTGTGTTCGTGGACTGACCGCTACTCGCGCGATCAGGAGTTGAAAAACCGGACCGCCTCATCGGCCAGTGCCGGGTTGCGCATCACCGTGAGGTGGTCGCCCGCCAGGGTCGTGCAGCTTGCCCCCGGGATCGCAGCGGCCAGGCGTTGCGGATGCAGCGCCAACGGATCGTCTTCGCCGGCGAGCACCAGCGTTGGCGACCTGATGTCGGCCAGTGCGATGGCGGTGCAATGCAGGCGCTGCGCCTGCGCCGCCAGCGCCTTCAGGTCGGCCCCGCTGAATTCGGCGAACATGCGGAAACCAACGGCAGCCGGCTCCGCCACCGCCGCCACGCTCTCGGCCAGCAGGGCCTGCACGATGGCCTCGCGACCGACCTGGCGGGTGTCCACCTCACCGCTCTCGATCACGCCTTCCCCGACCCCGCCGACGATCAGCCGTCGCACCCGCGCCGTGGCGCTGGCGGCGATCAGGCTTACCACCGCGCCCATCGAATAGCCGAACAAGTCGACCTGTTCCAGCTGCAGCTCGTCAAGCAGTTCCACCAGGTCGCTTGCCATGCGGGCTTCGCCATACAGACCTGCGTCGTGCGGCTTGTCGGCGGTGCCATGCCCGCGTGCATCCACCGCCAATACCGAGCGACCCGACTGGACCAGCGCGGACACCACGCCCGGCGCCTCCCAGTTGGAGCCGGCACTGGAAGCAAAGCCGTGATGCAACACCACGACCGGGCCGGGATTGCCTTCGCCCCAGCGATACCAGGCGATGGCGACGCCGTCGCTGGTGGCGAACCGGTTGCTCATCCCCCGCTTCCCTTCTGCGCGAAGCGCCAGCCCAGCTTGGCCAGTGGCTGCACCTGATGGCCGTACTCGGCTGCTTGCGGGCTGCTGGCCGTGCCCTCCTGCACGCGCTTGGCGATCCCTTGCAGGATCGCGGCGATGCGGAACAGGTTGTAGGCCAGGTAGAAGTTCCAGTCGCCCGCCAACACACGCCCGGCGCGGCGTTCGTAGGCGGCGATGTAGGCGGATTCCCCGGGAATTCCCAATGCCGGCAGATCCAGTCCTGCCAGGCCGCGCATCGCGCCACCGGGAACGATGTGCCAGCTCATCACGTGGTAGGCGAAATCCGCCAATGGATGCCCCAGCGTGGACAATTCCCAGTCGATCACCGCCAGGATCCGCGGCTCGGTGGGATGGAAGATGACGTTGTCCAGCCGGTAGTCGCCGTGCACCAGCGACACTTGCGGCGTGGCTTCATCCGGGATGTGTTGCGGCAACCAGGCGATCAACTGCTCCATCTGCCCGATGGCGCCGGTTTCACTGGCGCGGTACTGGCGGGTCCAGCGATCGATCTGGCGGGCGAAATAATTGCCGGGCTTGCCGTAGTCGGAGAGGCCGAGCGCGTCGAAATCGACGTGGTGCAGTTCGGCGATCACCCGGTTGAGCTCGCTGTAGATCGCCGTGCGTTCGGCCGGATCCATGCCCGGTAGCGACTGCTCCCAGAAGATGCGGCCTTCCACGAAATCCATCAGGTAGAACGCGCGGCCGATCACCGACTCGTCCTCGCACAGGCAATGCATCTTCGCCACCGGCACCGCGCTGCCCGCCAGCGCCGACTGCATGCGGAACTCGCGCTCCACCGCATGTGCCGAAGGCAACAGTTGCGCCACCGGTGCCGGCTTGGTGCGCATCACGTACTGGCGTCCTGGCGTGGACAGCAGGTAGGTCGGGTTGGATTGGCCGCCCTTGAAACGGCTGAGCTGGATCGGGCCGCTGAAGCCGCCGATATGCGCTTGCAGATAGCGTTCCAGCGCCGCCAGGTCGATTGCCGGGTCGAGCGGCACGGCGGCGGACAAGGACTGGCTCATGCCGCCACCAGCCGCAGGCAGCCGTTATCGAGTTCAGGCACCACGTCCAGCGTGTCGCGCTGCGCGGCGTATTCGACCTCGTGCTGCAACTGGTGGGCCTGCATCATCCGCCCCACCCGCGACGACTGCAGCGCGGTGTCGGCGTCGCAGCCGTGGTAAAGCAGCATGGCCGCGAGTGCGGCATCGCTCATGGCATAACTGCCGGCGAGCTTGAAATGCGCGGCGATATGCCCGGCACCGTAGAAATCCTCCAGGTTGAAGCGATCCACCGAGCCCGAGCACACCACCAGCACCGACGCATCCGGATGGGCACGGGCGATATGCGCCACCAGTGCCGCCCCGTTCAACAACGCACCCACATAGACATGCGCGGCACCTGCGGCATGGCGCAAGGCGACCGTGCCATTGGTGGTGGCATAGACCAGCGTCGCTCCCGCGATGCCGGTATCGCCCCGCGCCAGCGCCAGCGGTGTGGCAGGAGCGAAGCCGGGCAAGCTGCCGGCCAGGTACTCGCCGGCCAGCAGCGGAGCGTCCAGCTTGGCTGCGATGCGCACGGCATCGTCGGCATCGAGCGCCGGCCAGATGCAGCGGATGCCGTGACCGAAGGCGTGGACGATGGTGGAAGTGGCGAACAACACATCCAGCACGATTACCACCTTGCCCCGCAGGCGGGTGGGATCCAGCTCTTCCTTCTTCAGCAACACGTGCAGTTTTGGCATGTCAGCCTGATTCACTAAGTTTCGTATAATGGAACTGAGTTTCTCAATAGTAAATATCCTAGCTACACGTCGCAGTTAAAACAAGACTCATTGGCAGCCTAATACTGGCTTGCAACCCGGCGTATCGCGAATTAGGATGAAATACATTTTACGAAATAGTATTTCGTATTATGAAACTTAATTCATAATTACCAGGCAGCAGGATTTCAATGGACTTCTCCTACACGCCCAAAGTCGAAGCGCTGCGCACCCGTTTGATGCAGTTCTGCGACCGGTCCGTCTACCCGAATGAAGCGCGCTACCAGCAGGAGATGCAGCGCAACCGCGATGCCGGCAATGCGTGGCAGCCGAGCGCGGTGATCGAGGAGTTGAAGCCGCTCGCACGCGAACAGGGGTTGTGGAACCTGTTCCTGCCGGAATCGCCGCGCGCCGCCACCGGACTGTCGAACCTGGAATACGCCCCGCTGTGCGAAATCATGGGCCGGGTGCCCTGGGCGGCCGAGGTGTTCAACTGTTCCGCGCCCGATACCGGCAACATGGAAACTCTGGAGCGCTACGGCACGGAGGCGCAAAAGGACCGTTGGCTGGAACCGCTGCTGGCCGGCGACATCCGCTCCGCCTTCCTGATGACCGAACCAGCGGTGGCCTCCTCCGACGCCACCAATATCCAGTGCTCGATCACCCGCGATGGCGGCGACTATGTGATCAACGGCCGCAAGTGGTTCGCCTCCGGCGCCGGCGATCCGCGCTGCGCGCTGTACATCGTGATGGGCAAGACCGATGCGGATGCTGCGAAACACCAGCAGCAATCGATGATCCTGGTCCCCGCCGATGCGCACGGCATCGAAGTCGTACGGCCACTGTCGGTGTTCGGCTACGACGATGCCCCGCATGGGCACATGGAAATCGAACTGCGCGACGTGCGCGTGCCGGCGTCCAGCCTGTTGCTGGGCGAAGGGCGCGGCTTCGAGATCGCGCAGGGTCGGCTTGGACCCGGACGCATCCATCACTGCATGCGCACGATTGGTGTCGCCGAGCGTGCGCTGGAACTGTTATGCCAGCGCGTGCAATCGCGGGTCGCCTTCGGCAAGCGCATAGGCGAGCAGAGCGTGTGGCATGAACGCATCGCCGAGGCTCGCTGCATGATCGAGCAGGCGCGCCTGCTGACGTTGAAAGCGGCCTACATGATGGACACGGTGGGCAACAAGGTCGCGCGAGCCGAAATCGCGATGATCAAGGTGGTGGCGCCGAACATGGCCTGCCAGATCCTCGACTGGGCCATCCAGGCCCATGGCGGCGCCGGGGTCAGCCAGGATTTCCCTTTGGCCAGCGCCTACGCCGGGATCCGTTCCCTGCGCCTGGCCGACGGCCCGGACGAAGTGCATCGCGGCACCATCGCCCGCCTGGAGCTGGCGCGGCATGCCGCGCTGGCAAGTCCTTGACGGCCACCGCAATCACCGCAACCCACCACTGACAGCACGGCATTCGCGGACACGATCATGGGCAATCCCAAACGCAACATCGACACTTTCAACCAGGCCATCGACGAGGACCACCCGCAGTTCGTCAATGCGGTGGCGCGGGCGTTCTCGATCCTGCGCTGCTTCGAATACGGTGCCCAGCACCTCGGCAACCAGGACATCGCGCGACAGACCGGCCTACCCAAACCGACGGTATCGCGCCTGACCTTCACCCTGGCCTCGCTGGGTTACCTGAGCTATTCGGCCTCGCTGGAGAAATACTCGCTGGGCATGGCGGTGCTGTCGCTGGGCCACGCTTTCATGAAGGGCAACGACGTGGTGGCGATCGCCCGCCCGTTGATGCAGGAACTGGCCGACCACACCCAGTCCGCGGTGATGCTGGGCGCCGCCGACGGCACCCGCATGGTGCTGATGGAGGTCTGCCAGGGCGACGCCACCTTCCAGATGAAGCTCGAGCCCGGTGCGCGTGTGCCGCATGGTTCGACCGCGCTCGGCCGCGCCGACCTGGCCGCACGCCCGCTGGATGTGTTCCAGCGCCGGCTGGCGGAGTTCGAACTTGAATGCGAGCCGGGCTTCTGGCCGAAGATCCGCTCGGGCATCCTGCGCGCACGCCAGGACTACGAGAACTACGGCTTCTGCTTTTCGCTGGGCGACTGGAACCCGGACGTGTTCGCGATCGGCGTGCCGATGGTCTCGGCCGATCGCAGCCGGGTACTGGCCTTCAACTGCAGCGGCCGCGTGTCGGTGATGACGCGCGAGAAGCTGGTCAATGACTTCGGGCCACGACTGGTGGCACTGCGCAACAAGGTCTATGAAATCACCGAAGGCAGGTTCTGATGCCGAATGTGCTGATGCCGGCTGCCCTGACGCAAGGCGCGGGCACGACTTTTCACCACCGGGGAATGCTATGAAAGCCATCGTCTGCGAAAGCTGGGGGCCACCTTCATCGCTACAGTTGCGCGAGCTGCCCTCGCCCGTTCCCGGCCCCAAGCAGGTGCTGGTCCGCACCCGGGTGGCCGCAGTCAATTTTCCCGACGCTCTGATCGTCGCCGGCAAGTACCAGTTCAAGCCGGAGTTCCCGTTCTCGCCCGGCGGGGAGCTGTCCGGGGAGATCATCGCGCTCGGCAACGAGGTCAAGCGGTTTGCACTCGGCGACAAAGTGGTCGGCATCACCGCTTATGGCGCCTATGCGCAGGAAGTCGTCGTCGATGCAGGCAACATCGTGCCCCTGCCGCGCGACATCGGCGACGGGGATCTGGAGCTGGCCGGCAGTTTCGTGCTGACCTACGGCACCTCGCTGCATGCACTGAAGGATCGTGCGCAGGCGCAAACCGGCGAAACCCTGCTGGTGCTCGGCGCCGGCGGCGGCGTCGGCCTGGCGGCGGTGGAGATCGGCAGGCTGCTCGGCATGCGGGTCATCGCTGCGGCATCTTCCGCGCAGAAGCTGGCAGCCGCACGCGAACGCGGTGCCGACCAAACCATCGATTACTCCAGCGAAGACCTGCGCGAACGCATCAAGGCGCTGACCGACGGCCGTGGCGTCGACGTGGTCTATGACCCGGTGGGTGGCGACCTGGCAGAACCCGCGCTGCGCAGCGTCGGCTGGGGTGGCCGCTACCTGGTGGTGGGATTCGCCGCCGGGCAGATCCCGAAGATCGCGACCAACCTTTTGCTACTCAAGGGAAGCGCACTGGTTGGCGTGTTCTGGGGCGAGTTCGTGCGCCGCGAACCCGCATTGAACGCGGAGAACATGGCCCTGCTGTTTTCCTGGATGCGCGAACGCAAGATCCATCCGCTCATTTCCAGGCGCTATCCGTTGTCGCAAGCGCCTCAGGCGCTCGATGCGCTGCTCGCGCGACAGGCGGTAGGCAAGCTCGTGGTGCTGCCGCAGCAGATTGACTGAGTCGTTCCACGTCCTCAAATGACGCGCATCCTTGGGAGGGGGAACGCCGATGATCCGGAAGTGACTTTGACCGGCTTCGACACCTGATTGCCCGCATCCACGGAGTACCCATGAGCAATCGCGACCAGTACCTTTATTTCCTGCCACTGACCACGCGCTGGAAGGACAACGACGTCTATGGGCACGTCAACAACGTCGAGTACTACAGCTACTTCGACACGGTGATAAACACCTACCTGATCCGCGAATGTGGACTGGACATCCACCACGGCCCGGCGATCGGCCTGTGCGCGGAATCGCACTGCAAGTTCCTCGGTGAGCTGGTTTTCCCGGAAACCATCGAAGCTGGATTGCGGGTGGAACACCTGGGCAATTCCAGCGTGCGCTACGGCATCGGCCTGTTCCGGCAAGGCCACGACGCACCGGCGGCGGAAGGCTGGTTCGTGCATGTGTTCGTGGACCGCGGCACGCGACGCGCAGTGCCGTTACCGCTGCCCCTGCGTGACGCCCTGCAAATCCTGCAGGTGGCTGCACCATGAAGGTCAGGGCCGCGGTATTGCGGGAAATGGGGCGCCCGGCGCCCTATGCGGTGTCGCAACCGCTGTCGATCGAAACCGTCGAACTGTCGCCTCCCGGGCGCGGCGACCTGTGCGTGCGGGTGCTGGCCGCCGGCCTCTGCCATTCGGACCTGTCGGTGATCGACGGCTCGCGCCCACGGCCGATGCCGATGGTGCTCGGCCACGAGGCCACCGGCGAAGTAGTGGAAGTCGGAGCCGATGCCGGTGACTTTGCCGTTGGCGATCGCGTGGTGTTTTCGTTCGTGCCGATGTGCGGGCATTGCGAGCCATGCGCGATGGGTCGCCCGGTGTTGTGCGAACCCGGGGCACAAGCCAACGCCAACGGCACCCTGCTGGGCGGTGGCAGGCACTGGAGCAATGCCGCCAACGACGTGCTGCAACATCACCTGGGTATTTCCGGGTTCGCCGAATACACCGTGGTTTCCGCGCGTTCGGCGGCAAGGATCGATCCGGAGCTGGCGCCTGAAATCGCCGCCTTGTTCGGTTGCGCGGTGATGACCGAGGTCGGCGCGGTGGTCAACACCGCCAAGGTGATGCCCGGCGAAAGCGTGGCGGTGTTCGGACTGGGTGGAGTGGGCCTGGCCGCCCTGTTGGGCGCACGCGCCGTGTCCGCACATCCCCTCATCGCGGCCGATGTGGTCGAGGAAAAACTGGCGCTGGCCCGGGAGCTTGGCGCCAGCCATTGCATCGACGCACGCCAACCCGATGCGGTGGCAGCGATCCGCGAGATCAGCCGTGGCGGCGCGCAACATGCCATCGAATCGGCGGGCAGCGAACAGGTGCTGGCGCAGGCCTATGCCGCCACACGACGTGGCGACACCACCGTCACCGTGGGATTGCCGGCGCCACGGAAGATCTTCAGCGTGCCAGCGGTGAGCCTGGTGGCGGAAGAACGCACGGTGAAGGGTTCGTACATGGGTTCGGCCGTGCCCAGTCGCGATATCACGCGCTTCGTGGCCTTGTATCGTGCCGGCCTGCTGCCGGTGGATCGCTTGCTGACCCACTGCTTGCCGCTGGAAGAAATCAACATCGGCTTCGACCGGCTGGCGCGTGGCGAGGCCATTCGCCAGGTCGTCTTGTTCCCGCACTGAACGAGAGGGAAGCAGAGGACCGCGATTTCCGAGCGGACATTGACAGGAGTGCACTCCAAGGTTGGCATACTTGAATCCAGCAGATCATCCGAGTAGTCACTCTTGACCCGATACGACCCACCGCGCAACCAGGGCCGCCGCCAGTTCGTCACAGGATTGGGCATGGTGGTCGCCGGCGCCCATCTTCCCTTCGATGCAGTCGCCACCGGCTACACGACATCGGCTTCGGCTTCGGAACTGTGCGGTACCGAATTCGACCTCGCCATCGCTGCCCTGCCGGTGAACCTCACCGGTCACGCCGCCACGGCCATCGCGGTGAACGGCACCCTCCCCGGCCCGGTACTGCGCTGGCGCGAAGGCGACACCGTCAGCGTGCGCGTGGCCAACCGGCTCGGTGTGGACACCTCCATCCACTGGCACGGCATCCTGCTGCCTTCGAACATGGATGGCGTGCCCGGTTTCAGCTTCCACGGCATCCATCCCGGCGAAACCTTCACCTACCGCTTCCAGCTGAAGCAGGCCGGCACCTACTGGTACCACGCGCACTCCAGCCTGCAGGAAGCCAAGGGCGTGTACGGCGCCATCGTGGTCGAGCCGCGCGACGCCGATCCCATCGCCGCCGACCGCGACTACGTGGTGCTGTTGTCCGACTGGAGCGATGAAGAGCCGCACGCCATTGTTCGCAAGCTCAAGATCCAGGCCGATTACTACAACCGGCACAAGCAGACCGTGGGCGACCTGTTCCGCGATGCGCGCCGCGATGGCTGGAAGGCGACTGTCGCCGACCGCAAGGCCTGGGGTGCGATGCGCATGAGCCCAACCGATCTTGCCGACGTCAACGCGGTCACCTACACCTACTTGGTCAACGGCGTGACCCCGGACGGCAACTGGACCGGCCTGTTCAAGCGCGGCGAAAAAGTACGCCTGCGTTTCATCAACGGCTCGGCGATGACTTTCTTCGACGTGCGTATCCCCGGCCTGAAACTGACCGTGATCGGCGCCGATGGCCAACCCGTGCATCCGGTGTCGGTCGACGAATTCCGCATCGGCGTGGCCGAAACTTTCGACGTACTGGTGATGCCGGACGAAGAACAGCCGTACACGATCTTCGCCCAGGCCATGGATCGCAGCGGCTATGCCCGCGCCACGCTGTCGCCGCGTGCCGGACTGCAGGCGCCAGTGCCCGCGCTCGATGCCCGCGCGTTGTTGACCATGACTGACATGGGGCATGGAGGCATGACCGGGATGAAGGGCATGGAAGGCTCCTGCGGCGCCGGCATGAAAATGGGCGAAGGCGGTTGCGGTGCGAACATGCAAGGCGGCATGGATCATTCGAAGATGGACCATGGCGCAGGCGCGACGGCGGGCATGGTCTCGCACCCCGCCAGCGAATCGGACAACCCCGCCGTCGACATGCAGACCATGTCACCCTCGAAGGCATTGGACGATCCCGGTATCGGCCTGCGCGGCAATGGCCGCCGGGTGCTGACCTACGCCGATTTGAAAAGTACGTTCGCCGACCCCGATCCACGCGAGCCTGGACGCACGCTCGAACTGCACCTCACCGGCAACATGGAGCGTTACGTCTGGGGCTTCGACGGAATTCCTTTCTCGAAGGCCGAACCGATCCGCCTCAACCATGGCGAACGCATGCGCATCGTCCTGGTCAACGACACCATGATGGAACATCCGATCCACCTGCATGGCCTGTGGAGCGATCTGGAAAACGAAACCGGCGAATTCCAGGTGCGCAAGCACACCATCAACGTGCCCCCCGGCCATGTACGCAGCTATCGCGTCAGTGCCGATGCGCTCGGACGCTGGGCCTACCACTGCCACATGCTGCTGCACATGGAACTGGGAATGTTCCGCGAGGTGCGGGTCGAATGAAAACTCTCTTCGCCCTGATGATGACGCTGCTCGCGTTGCCTGCCCATGCGCAGCACGAAGGTCATGGACAACCCGTGCCACAGGATCATTCGCAGCACCAGATGCCAGCGACGCCAGTCTCGCAGCCGACCGACTCTCCTTTCCCGGAACCGACTGCCGAGGAACGCGCCGCCGCCTTCCCCGATCTCGGCGGCATGGACATGCGCGACCACATGGTGGAAAACCCGTTGGTCGCAGTGATGCGCGTCGATCAGTTGGAGTGGAACCAGGACGACGCCCTGGGTTGGAACCTGCGCGCCGGCATCGGCCACAACTTCGACAAGCTGTGGCTGCGCAGCGAGGGCGAGAAACCGCGACGCGGCGAGTCGCATGGCAACGCGGAATTACTGTGGAGCCATGCCACCGGCCCGTGGTGGGACCGGGTGATAGGCCTGCGCAGCGATTTCGGCGATGGCCCTTCGCGGCAATGGCTGGCGCTGGGCGTGGTTGGCCTGGCGCCGTACAAGTTCGAAGTCGAGGCCACTGGCTATGTCGGCGAATCCGGGCATCTGGCCGCCAGGATCGAAGGCGAATACGAGATCCTGCTGACCAACCAGTGGATATTGCAGCCGAAGCTGGAGGCCAACCTCTACAGCAGGGACGATATCGAAAACGGCATCGGCAAGGGCCTGAGCGACGCGGAATTCGGCCTGCGCCTGCGCCATGAGTTCAGCCCGCAGTTCGCGCCCTACGTGGGTTATGCGTGGTCACGCAAGTTCGGTCGCACCGCCGACCTGGTGGAATCGGCAGGCGAGTCGGCGACGGAACACGGCTGGGTGGCCGGTTTTCGCTTCTGGTTCTGATCGCCAGCAGCGCCCATCCCCTGCAGGAGCGGGCGATAGGACGGACATGGCGGCATTCCGGATGCTATCGCGCGCGCCGATGCGGCGGGCTTGAGCCCGTTACGTTTTTTTCCGCTCCGATCAGCGCCCGGAAAGATCAGATCAGCGACGTCGAGTGCTTGAGCACGTAGTCGCAGCCTTTGTCCTTGAGCTTGCCAGAGACCTTGTCGAAATTGAACGCGTGGCCATCCTTGCCTTGCAGCACGCCCTGCAGGCCATCGCGGTAGCCGGGATCCTGCTCGGCCTTGGCTGGTGTGCCCAGGCCGTATTTCGACAGCAGCTTGTCCTTCACCGACGCCACGGCATTGCCGCTGAGGTATTTGCGCTTCACGCAATATCCCAGCACACCGGCCGCATTGCCGGCCGTGTCGCCACTGATGGCCGGCATCGCCATCCCGCCCAGCGACGATGCGAGCCCGTTGGACTGGCTGCCCTCCTGTTTCGTGCCGAGTGTCTTCTTCAGGCTGTCCAGGTCGACGGCCGATGCTGATGCGGCCAGCGCCAGCAGCGCGATAACGGCAAGGGTGCGAATGGTCATGAGGGTCTCCCGAGGGCGGCGAGCAGGAGGTGCTTCGTCCGGAGCCCGATCATACGCGCAGCCAGCGCCAGCACCTGTGGCGCCATCGGGATCTTCCAAAGAGCTCCGGGCCCTTTGCAGGAGCGGTTTCAACCGCGACCGGAAGAATCGAGTGGCGTGGAATCCGGTGCATCCCGGGTCGCATGCAAGGGTTCAGGTGATCGGCACGGAGCGCGTCGCGCCCGAGTGCGCCCCTACGAGGCTGCACAACCCTTGACTCTTGACCTTGGTCCGGGGTGGACAATGGCCGCAGATACCCTCCCCCGAGTCCCGCCATGAACATCGGACAGCTCGCACGCCTTACGGGCGCGCCCATCGACACCATCCGCTATTACGAACGCCAGCAGTTGCTGCCGTCGCCGCAACGCAGCGCCAGCGGCTACCGCCAATATGGCGACGACGACGTGGCCCGGCTGAACTTCATCCTCCGCGCCAAGACGCTGGGATTCAGCCTGCAGGAAATCGCCGAGTTGCTGGCGATCAGCGCCGGTCGCAACGATGACATGGCCGCCGTGAAGCAGGCCGCCAGCGTCAAGCTGGCCCGGATCGAAGCGCAACAGGCCGAACTCGCGCGCATGCACGCCGCACTGCTCACCTTGATCGATGCCTGCCCCGGGCATGGCGCACTGGACGAATGCCCGATCATCGCCGCGCTGGGCAAGGAACCGGCATGAACAACCACAGCCACCACGGCGAGCATGGTGACGACTCTGCTGGGAAGACCGACGCGCACACCTGCTGCGCCGGCAAGACTGGGCCCGGACACGATGATTCGGTCCAGGTACGCGACCCGGTCTGCGGCATGACCGTCGTTCCGGCAACCACCCCGCATCACGCGCAGTTCGAAGGCCACAATCACCACTTCTGCTCGGCCGGCTGCCGCACGAAGTTCATCGCCGATCCACGCAAGTACCTGCATCCGACGGAACCCGCGCAACCGCAACCAGTCATCCCCGGCGCTCAATACACCTGCCCGATGCATCCGGAAATCATCCGCGACGCGCCCGGCTCCTGCCCGATCTGCGGCATGGCCCTGGAGCCGATGATGCCGTCGCTGGACGAAGGCGAAAACCCCGAGCTCACCGATTTCCGCCATCGCTTCTGGTGGACCCTGCCGCTCAGCGTGGCGACCATGATCCTGGCCATGGCCGGCATGAGCCCTGCCCTGCATGCCCTGTCGCCCAGCGTGCGCACCTGGCTGGAACTGGCCCTGGCCACCCCGGTGGTGCTGTGGGCCGGCTGGCCGTTCCTGGTGCGATGGGTAGAGTCGATCCGCAACCGCAGCCCCAACATGTGGACCCTGATCGGCACCGGCGTGATCGCGGCCTACGGCTACAGCCTGGTCGCCACGCTGGCGCCGCAATGGTTCCCCGCTTCGTTCCACGAGCACGGCCGGGTCGGCGTGTATTTCGAAGCGGCCGCGATGATCGTTTCATTGACCCTGCTCGGCCAGTTGCTGGAATTGAAAGCGCGCTCGCAGACCTCGGCGGCGATCAAGAGCCTGCTCGGCCTGGCCCCGAAAACCGCGCGCCGCCTGCGCGACGATGGCGACGAGGAAGACATCGAGCTGTCCCACGTGCACGTCGGCGACCGCCTGCGCGTGCGTCCCGGTGAGAAGGTGCCGGTGGACGGCGTGGTGCTGGAAGGCCAGTCGCATCTCGACGAATCGATGCTGACCGGTGAACCCATCCCGGTAGGAAAGTCGCCGGGCGACCGGGTCATCGGCGCCACCCTCAACACCTCCGGCAGCCTGGTGATCCGCGCCGAGAAGGTCGGCAGCGACAGCATGCTGGCGCAGATCGTGCAGTTGGTGGCGCAGGCCCAACGTTCGCGCGCGCCGATGCAGCGCATGGCCGACAAGGTGGCGTTCTGGTTCGTGCTGGCGGTGCTGGCGGCGGCACTACTGACCTTCCTCGGCTGGGGCCTGTTTGGTCCCGAGCCGTCATGGACCTATGCGGTGTTGAACGCGGTCTCGGTGCTGATCATCGCCTGTCCCTGCGCACTCGGCCTGGCCACACCCATGTCGATCATGGTTGCCAGCGGGCGCGCGGCGCAGGTGGGAGTGCTGTTCCGCGATGCCGAGGCGATCGAAACCCTGCGCAAGGTCGATACGTTGATCGTCGACAAGACCGGAACCCTGACCGAAGGACGTCCCGCCTTCCGCGAGGTTGTGGCGCTGTCGCCACATTCCGACGATGAAGTACTGCGCCTGGCCGCCAGCCTCGATGCCGGCAGCGAACACCCGCTGGCCCACGCGATCGTGGCCGAAGCGCGCCAGCACGGGCTGACGCTGTCGTCCGCGCAGGATTTCGAATCGACCAGTGGCATCGGCGTGCGCGGCAAGGTCGATGGCCATGTGTTGGCGCTCGGCAACACGAGACTGATGGTGGAAGCCGGAGCCGATGTTCAACCGCTGCACGAAGCGAGTGAGCGCCTGCGCGCGGAAGGCGCCAGCGTGATGTTCCTAGCCGTGGACGGCATCGCGGCAGGCCTGCTCGCAGTCGCCGATCCGATCAAGACGACCACGCCCGCCGCGATCGCCAGCCTGCACAAGGCCGGCCTGCGCATCGTCATGGCCAGCGGCGACGGTATCGCCACCGCGCAATCGGTGGCCACGCAACTGGGCATCGATGAAGTACACGGCGAAGTGCGCCCGGCCGACAAACTGGAACTGGTCGCCAAGCTGAAAGCCGAAGGCCATCGCGTGGCCATGGCCGGCGATGGCATCAACGACGCGCCGGCACTGGCCGCCGCCGATGTCGGCATCGCCATGGGCACCGGCACCGACGTGGCCATGTCCAGTGCCCAGGTCACCTTGGTCAAGGGCGACCTGCGCGGCATCCTGCGGGCCAAGGCCATCTCCGAGGCCACGGTGCGCAACATGCGCCAGAACCTGGGCTTCGCCTTCCTCTACAACGCCCTGGGCGTGCCGATCGCCGCCGGCCTGCTCTATCCGGTCAACGGACTGCTGCTGTCGCCGATGCTGGCGGCGCTGGCGATGAGCCTGAGCTCGGTGTCGGTGGTCGCCAACGCGCTGCGGTTGCGCGGGTTACGACTGGAATGAGACAGGCCCGACTGCCGCGCGAGTTCTACCAGCGCGATGCGCGCGTGGTGGCGCCCGAACTGCTCAACAAGGTACTGGCGACCGCCGACGGCCGCAGCGGACGCATCGTCGAGGTGGAGGCCTATTGCGGCGCGCTCGATCCGGCCGCGCACACCTTTCGCGGCAAGACCGCGCGCAACGCCACCATGTTCGGTCCGCCCGGGCATCTGTACGTGTATTTCATCTACGGCATGCACTGGAACTGCAATGCCGTCTGCGGCGGCGATGTCGCCGGCAACGGTGTGCTGATCCGCGCGCTGGAACCGCTGACCGGCCTCGAGCGGATGCGCGAGGCACGTGGCGGCATCAGCGACGACCGCCTGCTCTGCAGCGGCCCCGCGCGATTGAGCCAGGCACTGGGAATCGACCGCAGCCTCGACGGCGCCGACCTGGTGACCGGTGCGGCAGGCATCAGCATCCTCGACGACGGAACCGCACCACCCGAGCACCCCCTCGCCTCACGCCGCATTGGCATCAGCAAAAGCACCGAGCCGTTGTGGCGATGGTGCGTTCCCGATAACCGTCATGTTTCCCGGCCTGCGTCCAGCAAACGCGCATTGCCCAAGGCTTAGCGGGAAAAACACTTGCCGTCGATTGCACCGCGAATGATGCCGAGTCATTCCTGGGCTGCGATTTCGGAACAGCCGAAGCCGTCGAAGCCAAGCATTTCCCCAAAAACGACTTGGGCCCGCCGAAGCGAGCCCAAGTCGTTGAATCGTGGCGTCCCCACGGGGATTCGAACCCCGGTGTCCACCGTGAAAGGGTGGTGTCCTAGGCCTCTAGACGATGGGGACGCAGTGAAACTTGTGCCCTACCCTGGATCGGCCTGATCCCAGGATAATTGGTGGAGCCAGGCGGGATCGAACCGCCGACCTCCTGCATGCCATGCAGGCGCTCTCCCAGCTGAGCTATGGCCCCACGGGCTGGAAGGGGCGGAATTCTAGCTAGCGCCCGCGCATCGCGCAAGCTCTGTGACTAAGAAAAATGATTGTCGTCTTCAGATTCGGCGCCGCCCGGCATCGCGCGCGGCCACTTTGGAGCGGTTTTTCAGCTTGCGGTGGCGATTTCCACCATGGATTCATCACAGCGATGCAGCGTGGCCACGCCATGGCCGCGCTCGGCCAGGTATTCCAGCCACTTGCCCAGGAAGGTGTTCATGCGCATGCGATGGCCGATCAGCTCGGCCGGCGGCGGATACATGCCGATCGTGTCCTGCCAGCGCCGGCCCACGTAGCAATGCGTGGCTTCGACCTGGCGCGCATCGCGATACAGGCGCACGAAGGCGGAAGGGTCCGGCTCCCCGGTCTGTGGATCGCGCAGGCCGTAGGTGAGGCGCAACTCCACCGTGTAGCGATGGGTCTCGATCACATCCAGGTAAAGGTCCAGGCCGTCGCCGATGCGGGACACATAGCGCCCCGGGACC